>CAYGST010000080.1:0-13213 GCA_964352415.1 uncultured Planctomycetaceae bacterium
TGGCCAGAAGGGCTGCGTCGGTGGGCTGAGGCATTCGGGGGTCGCGCTTCACCCCAACAGGCCGCCGGCCGCCTCGGGGGGCAGAGCATTCTGCGGATTCGGAGGGCCGCGTCCCCAGCGCGTTCCCGGGGCCCTGGGGGGCCCTGGGGGCCCCTGCGGGCCCAACTGTGTATTTCTTCGCAGTTCTCGCCAACAAGCCCTTCCCAACTGCGAACTTCTTGGCAGTTTGAGCGGGCCGAGGCCGCGCCGCTCGCACGGCACACCTCACCGCCACCGCCCGCAACGCTTGCACCCCCCGGAGAACCACCCGATGACCGACCCTTCCTTGCCCGACCTCAGCCGCCGCGAGCGGCAGATCATGGACATCGTCTACGCCCGGGGCCGCGCCTCGGCCGCGGACGTCCGCGAGGCCCTGCCCGACGCCCCGAGCGACTCGGCCGTCCGCACGCTGCTACGGCTGCTCGAGGAGAAGGGCCACCTCACCCACGCGAAGGAGGGCCGCAAGTTCGTCTACGCGCCGGTCGTCGCGGCCACCCAGGTGCGGCGCTCGGCGCTGAAGAAGCTCGTCCACACGTTCTTCGAGGGCTCGGTCGAGGAGGCCATGGCCTCGCTGCTCGACCTCGACTCGCGGGGCTTGAGCAACTCGGAGATCGATCGCATGTCGGCGCTCATCGAGGGCGCCCGGAAGAAGGGAGAGACCTCATGAGCGTCGCCGTCCTGCCGCTCCTGTCCGAGATCGCCTCGGACTCGCCGCTCGCCTGGGCCACGGGGATCGTGGGCAAGGCGACGCTCGTGCTCGCCATCGCGGCGCTCGTCGTCGTCGCGCTGCGGCGCAGCTCCGCGTCGACCCGCCACGTCGTCTGGCTCGCGACGATGGTCGGCCTGCTCGGGTTGCCGTTGCTGTCCCGCGTCCTGCCGAAGAGCGAGCTCGCCGTTCTGCCGCCGGCCGTGGCCGAGCCCGAGCCGCTGCGCCAGGCTCCCCCCGCGCTCGCCCTGGGCGACGATCGGAGCGGCGCGCGCCCTGCGCTCGAACCGGCCGATTCGCCGTCGATGACGCCGGCCATGACGTCGCCGAACAGCGCGCAGGCCGGGCGCCCGTCCGCGACCGGAGAGCACCTCGTTCGCTTCTTGGGCGAGCTCGAGGCGGAGGCTCCGCAGGCGAGCCGCGGCGGAGCGTCGCCCGAGACGTCGCCCGGAGCGCCGCTCGAAGGCGTCGCGACGGGCGCGCTGGACGGAGACCCGGCGGTCGTCATGACGTCCGCCGCCGACGCCGCTCCGCTCCCCCTCGCACCGTGGCTGCTGCTCGCCTGGCTCCTGGGCGCGCTGCTCGTGCTCGCGCCGGTCGTCGTCGGACACGTGCGCATCGCAGCACTCGTGGGCCGGGCGCGGCGAGACGGCGAGGCGCTGCGCTGCTTCGATCAGGTCCTGGCGCTCGGACTGCGCCGCCGCGTCGCGGTCATCGCCACCGACGAGGTGACGACGCCCATGGCGACCGGGCTGCTCCGCCCCGTGGTGTTGCTGCCGCGGGACGCGACCGCGTGGGAGCCGTCGCGACGAAGCCACGTCGTCCTGCACGAGCTCGCCCACGTCGCGCGCCGCGACTGCCTCAGCCAGCTCGTCGCGCGCCTCGCGCTCGCGGTCTACTGGTTCCATCCGCTCGCGTGGTACGGCGCGCGACGGATGCTCGTCGAGCGCGAGCGCGCCTGCGACGACCTCGTGCTGCGCTCGGGCACCGACGGACCGGACTACGCCGACTCGCTGCTCGCGGTCGCACGCGAGGGTCGCGCCCCGGCGTTCGCCAGCACGGGCGCGGTGATGATGGCGCGCACCTCCCAGCTCGAGGGGCGCCTGCTCGCGATCCTCGACGCCGGTCGCCGGCGAACCCGGCTGACACGGCGGCGTGCCGGCCTCGCCGCGGGCCTCACGGGCCTGTTCGTCCTGCCCGTCGCCGCGGTGGAGCTGACCACGCGGCAGGAGTCGTCGCTCAGCGATTCCGAGTCCGCGGCGCTGCGCTCTCTCGGCTACGTTGCAACTCAAGACGGCGCGAGCGAATCGGGGGTCGAGGACGAACAGAGTCCGCGCGAGCTCGACACGCTGCGCTCCCTCGGCTACGTCGAAGCCGGGAACGACGCGAACGAGCCAGAGACCGAGTCGGCTGCGAAGGACCTCGAGACGCTGCGCGCGCTCGGGTACGTCCAAGCGCAGGACGGCGCCATCGAACCGAAGATCGGAGGAGAGCAGAAGTCTCGCGAGCTCGACACGCTGCGCTCCCTCGGCTACGTCGAAGCCGGGAACGACGCGAACGAGCCAGAGAGCAAGCCGGTTGTGAAGGACCTCGAGGCGCTGCGCGCGCTCGGGTACGTCCAAGCGCAGGACGGTGCCATCGAACCGAAGATCGGAGGAGAGCAGAACGCGCGTGAACTCGACGCGCTGCACTCCCTCGGTTACGTCGAAGCAGCGGACGGCTCGAACGAGTCAGAAGGCGAGCAGACGGCGCAGGAGCTCGAACCACTGCGAGCGCTCGGCTACGTCGGCAACTCGACCGCCACTGTTGATGGGGAGGACGCAAACGCCCTCCAGACGCTGCGCAAGCTCGGGGACGTCACGGGCCAGGACCCGAGCGACGAGCCGACAGCCATCCTGCGCGTGGCCGCCGATGGCAGTGGCGACCACACCACGATCCAGGCGGCCCACGACGCGGCGCCCCTCGGCGCACGCCTCGAGATCGCGGCCGCGACGTACGCGGAATCCGTGCGCGTAACGAAGCTCGTTCAGATCGTCGGCGCAGGTGTCGACGCGACGCGCCTCGTCGCGGCCAGGGTCGGCCGAGCAGCGCTCACGATCGACTGCGACGGCCTCGTCTCGGTGCTCGATCTGCGCTTCAGCGGGGGCGGCGATCACGAGCAGGGCCGCCACGGCTCCAGCGCGGTCGTCCACGTGCGGCGCGGCTCGCTCGTGCTGGACACGTGCGCGATCGCCGGGGGCCCCGCGAACGGGCTCGTCGCGGACGAGGGCACCCTGATCTCGCTCGTGCGCTGCCTCGTCACGGGCCTGTGGGGTGACGGCGTCGTGCTCGGGCCGGGGGTGACCGGCGAGCTCCTGTCTTGCGACATCCGCAATCTCTACCACTACGGCGTTCGCATCGCCGGGACGGCCAAGGCCCGGATCGAGGGCTGCGCCATCTCTGGCACCGGCTGGCACGGAATCCGCTACGACGGGGGCGCCCCCGTGATCCGCTCGAATCGCCTGTTCGCCCACGACCGCTTCGGCATTTACGCGAACGGGAGGACGTCCGCGGTCGTCGAGGACAACCTGTTCCATGGGAACGGAATGGCCGGGATGATCACCTGGGGTCCGAACGGCGACCTCGTCGCCCACAACACGTTCGTGGCAAACCAGCGCTCCGGCCTCGAGATCCTCGAGAGCTCGAACCCGAAGGTGCGCCAGAATCTGTTCGTCCAGAACGACGTCGGCGTCGCGAACGGCAACGTCAGCGAGCACTCGCCCTTCGTCGCGAAGCCGGAGCAGATCGTGTTCGACCGCAACGGGTTCTGGGAGAACAGCGCCCCCACTCGATTCCTCCACCCCTCCAACGTCGTCGACCCGGAGATGGACTCCGCGCTCGTCGCCGAGCGCTCGAACTTCCTCCAGGACCCGCAGTTCACGAACGCGACGCCCTTCGTCCCGGCGGCCGACTCGACCGCCGGGCGCGAGGGCGTCGGCGCCCGAGAGTTCCCGGGCGAGCTCGTCAACGGCTGGGCCGTACGACAGCCCGAGGAGACCCCGTTCGTGGAGTCCGATGCCGCCGCGGCCACCGAGGCCGCTCTCGCCAAGTCACCGTCCCGGTTCGAGGCTCGCCACCTGGCCCTGGAGTGGACGCAGGACGTGATGCAGATCGATGACGCGACGCGCAAGGACCGCGGGCTGAGCCGCATCCGCGAGGCGCTGGCCTCGAGCGACGAGGCCGAGCGCTACGCCGGACTCCTCGCTTTCACGAACTCCGTCGCGGCGATTCACGACAAGGCCTCGTTCCGCGACGGGGTCCTGCCGCTGACCGAGTCGTCCCACGGACCCGTGCAGGCCAGTGCGTTCTACGCGCTCTGGAACGCCGGGCAGCAGGAGGGCGACCTGGCGCGACTGATCGCCGTCGCGCGCGAGCAGAGCGCGGGCTTCGGCGCGTCCGCTTCGCACCTCCTCGCGATGTACGGCGACAACCGGATCGAGGGCGAGGCGGCAGCCGTGCTCCTCGAGTGGTTCCAGACGAAGGACGCCGACCTCCTGCGCGAGCTGCTGCGCGGCTTGTGGGGCGTGCAGGTGGCCCCCGAGATCGAAGCGCGCGTCCTCGAGCTCGCCGGTTCCGGCCAGCGCGGCCTGCGCAAGGACGCGATCTACTTCGCGCTGAGCACCTCGCCGAACAAGTCGGACGCGGTGCTCGACGTGCTGTTCGAGGCGGCGCAGGAGCCGAGCAGCAACGCGGGCCGCGCGCTCTGGGGACTCGGCTTCGGCGTCCCGGAGCCTGCGCACGCGAAGGTCGCGGACTTCGCGCAGCGGCTCTTCGAGGCGCGCAGCGACGCCGAGGTTCGTGACGACGCACTGAAGCTGCTCGAGAGCTACGCCGGTGAGGCACAGCTCGACGCGCTGCGCACGCTCGCGGCGAACGAGCTCCTGTCCGAGGGCGAACGCGCGCGGCTCAGCGCGCTCGTGGCGCGCATCGGAGACTGAAGCGAGCCGCGACCATGACGAACGAGAACGAAGTTCCGGGGGCCGCGGGCGACGGCGTCACGAACTCGAGGCCAGGCCGCGCTCCGCGCACCAAGGGCAGGTGGGGGCGCGCGATCGCCCTCGCGCTCGGGGTGCTGTACGTGCCCGCGGTCGCGCCGCTGTTCCTCGGGCCGCTCCAGGAGTGCGACCACTGCGTCGAGACGTACTACCAGTACTTCCCGCTGGTGCCCGGGGCGATGGGGTTCAGGGCCTTCGGACTCGGCGATGCCCGGATCGCTCTCTCCATCGCGCTCGCCGCGGCGGCCTTCGCTCTCGTGCTCTGGAGCCTGCGACGTGGAGGCCTCATCGTTCGCTGGGTCGTCTGCGTGGCCGCGCTGGCGTGGGTCTTCTCCCAGGCGATGTGGTTCTCGCTGCTGCTGCGGATGTAGCCGCGGCTCAGAGGCCGAGCAGCGCCTCCGACGCGGACCACAGGCGTCGCGCCGCGTCGTCGTCGCGCGCGAAGGCCGCGGGCATCGCGCGCTTCGCGTCCGAGAAGTAGGCGCCGCTCGTCCCCGCGAGTTCGGGCTCGCAGGCCACGTGCACCGACGTGCGCGCGCCCTGCTCGGGCGTCTTCAGGAACGGCCGCAGCACGCGGAAGAAGAGGCGCCAGAGCCCCGTCGCGTCGCCATCGCCGGTGAAGTCCGTGGCGACGACACCCGGGTGCAGGCTGTTCGCCGTGACGCCCGTGCCCTCGAGCCGGCGCGCGAGTTCGTTCGCGAAGAGGATGTTGGCGAGCTTCGAGCGCGAGTAGACGAGCTCGCCCGAGTAGCGCCGCGTCGCCTGCAGATCGTCGAAGTCGAGGCCGCCGCGCGCGCGCCGGTGCGCGGCGGAGGCGACGACGACGACGCGCGCGGGCGCACTCTCGATCAGGCGACGCTCGAGCAGCCGGGTGAGCAGGAACGGACCGAGGTGGTTGATCATGAACGTCGCCTCGATGCCGGACTCGGCCTCGCGGCGGTCGGAGAGGATCAGGCCGGCGTTGTGCACGAGGACGTCGATCGACTCGAGCTCCTCGAGCAGCGTCGCCGCGCAGCGTTCGATCGACGCGCGCTGCGCGAGGTCGAGCGGACGCCAGTCGATCTGCGCGCCCGGAACCGCCGCGCGGATCGACGCCACGGCCGCGTCGCCCTTGGCCGCATCGCGCGCCGTGAGGACGACGCGGGCGCCGCGCCGGCAGAGCTCCTCCGCCGTCGCCTTGCCGATGCCCGTGTTGCCGCCCGTGAGGACGACCTGCTTGCCGCGAATGTCCCAGCTCATGTCGATGGCCGCGCGCCGCGCTGCGCCCGAAACGGACGCCGCCGGCGCGGCCAGGGTAGGCCACGCCGGCGGCGTGTTTCCAGGGGCGCGTGGGCTACGAGAGCGAACGCTTCGTCGGGCCCGTGTAGACCTGACGCGGGCGGCCGATGCGGAACTCGGGGCTCTGGCGCATCTCGATCCACTGCGCGATCCAGCCAGGCAGGCGGCCGAGCGCGAACATGACCGTGAACATCCCGGTCGGGATGCCGAGGGCCTTGTAGATGACGCCGGAGTAGAAGTCGACGTTCGGGTAGAGCGAGCGGCTGACGAAGTACTCGTCCTCGAGGGTGATCTCTTCGAGCTGCATCGCGATCTCGAGCAGGCGCGAGCCCTTGCCGAGCTTCTCGAGCACGTCCATGCACGCGGCCTTCAAGACCTTCGCGCGCGGGTCGTACGACTTGTACACGCGGTGGCCGAAGCCCATCAGGCGCACGTTCTGGGTCTTGTCCTTCGCGCGCTCGAGGAAGTCGCGGGCGCTGCCGCCACCCTTCTCGATGTCCTCGAGCATCTCGATCACGGCCTGGTTGGCGCCGCCGTGCAGCGGACCCCAGAGCGCGTGGATGCCCGAAGCGATCGCGCCGAACATGTGCGCCTTCGACGAGCCGACGAGGCGCACGGTCGAGGTCGAGCAGTTCTGTTCGTGATCGGCGTGCAGGATGAGCAGCAGCTCGAGCGCGCGCGCGACGGCCGGGTCGACCTCGTGCGCCGCGTCCGGCGTGCTGAACATCATCTTGAGGAAGCGCTCGCCATAGAGGCCGTCGACGTCGGAGTCGGCGAACGGCGTGCCCTCGGCGTGGTTGTGGCACCAGGCGGCGATGGTCGGGAGCTTGGCCATCAGGCGCACGGTCGCGAGGTAGATGTCCTCGTCCGTCTCCGGATCGGGGAAGTGCGCGGCGAGGGCGCTGACCGCGGCGGCCGCGATCGGCATCGGGTGCCCGTCGCGCGGCATCGCCTTGAAGAGTCCTTCGAGCTCCTTCGGCAGTCCGGCCTCGCGACGGATGTCCGCCTTGAAGCGCTCGAGCTCCTCGTCGTTCGGCAACTCACCAAACAACAAGAGCCAGGCGACGCCGAGGAAGGAGCCCTGGTTGGCGATCTCCTCGATCGGATAACCGCGGTAGCGCAGGATCCCCTTCTCGCCATCGATGAAGGTGATCGCGCTCGAACAGGCACCGGTGTTGACGTAGCCGGGGTCGAGCGTGATCCAGCCCGTCTCGCGGCGCAGTCGACCGATGTCGATCGCGATCTCCTGCTCGCTGCCCTCCACGATGGGGAGCGAGATGGTCTTGCCAAGGGCGGTGAGTTCGGCTTCGGTCGCGAGGGTCGTGCTCGGCTGGGTCATGGCGCCCCTCCTCTGGGGCTCGCGCGGTGCGTCGGGGTGGGTCTGGCGGGGGTCTTCCGGACTTCTCATCGGAGGGCTCCGGCACGAACCCCAGGCATGAGGGACCGGATTCCCGATATCGGCGGCCAATCGGCTGCGGGCGGCGCGGGAAGCATAGCGCCGTGTGGGCTATCCTCGCTTCCCATGCTCCGTCGTGCGATCCCCTCTGCCATCTTCCCGCTGATCCTTTCGCACTTCGCCCTCGCCGGCGGTCAGGACGCGGGTCTCCGGATCTCCACGTCGCCCGCCCAGGGCCTCGGCGCGGAGGCCGGAGTCGGGCGCAGCCACCCGAGCGATCTGGTCCGGGTCGAGGGCCGGGACTACGTCCTCTACACCCGCCTGACCACGGACTGCCCCCTCTACCCGAAGCCCTACACCGGCGAGATCTGGTACGCGGTCTCGGAGGACGAGGGCCACAGCTGGCGCGAGGTGGGGCCGGTCCTGCTCCCGGGCCCCGAGGGCGCCATGGACGCGGTTGGCGTCTTCGAGCCCAACGTCCTGCGCTGGCACGACGGAAGCTGGTACCTCTTCTATTCGGGCGTCGGGCCGGAGTTCAACTTCCGCTTCGAGAAGGACACCCTCTCCGAGCCGGTGCGGCTGTTCGCCGCGCGGCTGAGCGCCGATCCCACGAGCGGGACGCTGAGCGCGGAGCGCCTGGCCGGCGGACAGCCGATCCTGGAGCCCGTGGAACGTTCCACCCGCGCCTTCGACTCCCTGCGCGTCGACGGCGTCATGCCGCTCATCCGCAACGGCTACTCGGTCCTGGTCTACCGCGGCCGGGCCTTCGGGGGCGAGACCGCGGGCACGCAGCTCGGCGTCGCCTTCTCCGCCGACCCGACCGGACCCTACGAGCGGCTCCACGAGGGCCGCACGATCCTGCCGTTCGGCGGCGAGGCCCTGGTCGGCGTCCACGAGGGCGGGCTCTTCGCGCTCTTGACCGGGAGCGAGCGCGGCCTCTGGTGGGCCGACGACGGCCAGCACTTCTCGCGCATCGACGTGCGCGTCAACGGCCGGCTCGACAACCCGGGGATCTTCCGCGGCGACGCCGACGGGCGGCTCGACGCGGGTGAGCACCGCTGGGGGCTGCACGTCGGCGCGCGGCGGCCCGATCCGTTCCTCGAGCGCTTCGAGCTGGTCGTCTCCGGCGACATCCCGCGCCCGAGGCGAGCGACCGTGCCGGCGCCGAGCGCCGCGGCCTTCGCGAGCTGGACGAAGCCGGGCTGGCTCGCGCAGCACCTGCGGACGCTCGAGCAGGCCCGGCCCGGGAAGGTCGACTACGTCTTCCTCGGCGACGGGATCATCGAGGGGTTCGGCGGACACGACCGCGTGGAGAGCGCACCCGGCGAAGCGACCTGGAGCGCGAGCTTCGCCGGCAAGAAGGTCCACAACCTCGGCGTCGCCGGGGATCGCACCGAGCACGTGCTCTGGCGCCTCTCGCACGGAGCGATCGAGGGCGTGGACGCGCGTGCGGTCGTCGTCGCCGTCGGCGACAACCAGCTCGACGACGACGATCCCGAAGACATCGTGCACGGCGTGGCCGCGATCATCGAGCGGGTGCGGTACGAACACCCGGGCTCCGACGTCGTCCTCGTCTCCGGGCTGCGGCGCCCCGACAGCGACGAGCTGCGCCTCGAGCGCACCGCCGCGTTCAACCGCGGGCTTCTGCGGCTCGCTCGGGATCCGAACATCCACTACCTCGACCTCGATGACGCGCTGGCGGGCTCCGGCGGTCGCGTCGGACTCGACTTCGTCGACGTGGACGGCCGCCACCTGAGCGCCGACGGGTACCGGCGCTGGAGCGACGCGCTGCTCCCGCTGCTCGAGGCCATCGACGAGCCCGTCCCCGAGCAGGCGCATCGGCGTCTGCAGGAGATCGAGGGCACGGACCGCGAGTGAACGAAGGAGGGCGCGGCGCCGATCTCTCGATCGACCCCGCGCCCTTCGGTCCAAGCGCGCTCATCGGAGCGCGCCGCGCTCGAAGGTCACCGGCGGACGTCGCCGCCGGTGCGTGCCTCAGGCGTCGCCGCGACCACCACGGCCGCCGCGTCCGCCGCCGCCGCCGCCCCAGCGGTCGTTCGACATCTCGTTGTACTGCTCGAGCTGCGTGCCCGTGAGGATGTTCGAGAGCGTGGCCTGGGTCCCCTCGCGGATCTCGCCGAAGGACTCGCGGACCTGATCGCGCGGGATGTCGCCGGCGCGCATGCTCGAGAAGAGCTCGTTGCGCTTCGTGTTCTCCGCGAGCAGCGTGTCCTGCATCGACTGCCGCTGCACGGCGTCGAGGCCGAGGTCCTGGGCGTAGCGATCCATGCGCTCGACGATGCGATCGGCGTCGCGCTGCTCGCGCTCGGCGCGCTGCTCCGCCTCTTCCTGCTCACGGACGTCGTCGAGCGTCGTCGCGACGAGGTTGCGCAGGCCGGCGGACTGCGCGGACTGCGGGTTCTCGAGCGCGCGGGCGAGGTCGGCGAGCTGCGCTTGCATCTCGGCGAGCTCCGCGGCCGAGGCGCTGTCCGAGTCGACCGGCTGGGCGGTGCGGCTGGAGCGGGACTCCAGCGCGACCATGCGCAGCACGAGCTCGTCGTTCTCGCGGCGCAGCGCAGCGACCTCGGTCTCGAGCTCGGCGGAGTCACCCGAACCGATCGGGTTCAGCGCGGCGGGAGACGAGCTCATCTCGGCGCTCGTCGCCGGTCCGGTCAGCGCGGTTACGGCGAAGGAGCCGGCGGCTCCACCAACGAGGCCGGCAATGGCGGCCAGGGCAATGATGTTCTTCATGCGGGTCTACTCGTCGCTCTCTTCGGTGTCGGCGGACGTGATGTCCACGGTGTACTTGAGGGTTCCCTCCTGAGCGGAGGAGATGACCATCTGGCTGTCGCGGCGCTGCATCTCGCGCACGCTCTCTGCGCTCAACTCCGCCTCGGCCTCGAAGCGCATCGGGCGCTTGTCGGCGACGCTGAAGTAGAGAGTGGCCTCGAGTTCGATCTCGAAGCTGTTCTCGGGACGCGCGGACGGCAGTCCGAGCGAGCGTCCGCCGCGGCCACCGCCCCCCTCCGTCCGCTCGCGCTCGGGCAGCTCGCCCGAGGCCTCCGCGGTGATCTCGATGACGTGGCACTCGACGCCTTCGTGCTCCTTGGTCCCTTCGAGGAGCGTCGCCTCGCCTTCCCACTCGCCGGCCTGGAAGTAGCGCGCCGCGCCGCCGCCGCCGCCGCCGCCGCCGCCCCGGCCTCCGCGACCGCCGCGTCCACGGCCGCGACCGCCTTCTTCCGACTCCTCGCGCGCCGCCGGCGGGAAGTAAGCGTGCTCGAGGTCGAAGCCGAGCGCGCGCTGAATCGCCTCGCCGTCGAGCTCCCAGCTTTCGCCGGCCTCGACCTCACCCTTCGGCAGGAGTCCGTCGAGCGCGAGGGAAGGCGCGTGGCCCTCCATGCACGTCTCGTCCTCCGGCTCGGAGCCTTCGACCATCTCGGTGATGACGTCGTCGCCGTCGGCCACGACGTCGATCACCGTTCCGGTGAGCGGGCACTCGCTGCTCGACTCGCTCTCGCGGTCGCCCATGACGGAGAAGGCCGAGCCCTCGATCGTCTCGAACTTGCGGCGGACGTGCGTGGGCTTGCCGTCCTCGACGGCCTTGATCGTGTCGACGATCGCGAAGCTGCGCGTCTCGTCGATCGTCGGGCCGCCACCGAAGCCGCCTTCGACCGGCTCGCCGTCGCGCTCCATGGAGAAGTCGGTGGTCTCGATGCTGAAGCGGCTCTCGATCTCGATGCGGAAGGCCGTGTCCGCGACGTAGTCCGTCGTGAGGGCCTGGCCGTTCGCGAAGGCGAGCGTCAGGAGCGCGGGGAGGATCAGGCGTGCCATGGTCGTTGTGCTGGGTTCCGGCGGTCCGGGGGTGCGGTGGCCCGGCGAGGGATCGCCGGTCCGTCCATTGAACGTCTTTTCGGCCGTCAGTGGCGCCTTGGAGGCAAGTCGTCGCCAACGGCAGCAGCGCTGTTGGCAGCAGGCGTTCGGTCCGGGAATCGTCTCCCCGAGCCTCGATCCCTAGCCGAGGCGGGCCTTGAGGCTTCCGTAACGCGAACGTGAAACGGGCAGCCAGACGTCGTCGGCGACCTGAACCCGTCCGGTGCCGCCGGGGTGTCGTTCGAGCGCCCGAATCTGGGAGAGGGCCACGATGGCGGAGCGGTGCACCCGCAGGAACTTCGCGGGGTCGAGCCCGCGCTCCAGGCGACTCATCGACTCGCGCATCAGGTGCACGCCGTGGATCGAGCGCAGCTCGACGTACTGGTCGGCGGCTTCGATCCACAGCAGGTCGTCCACGTCGACGACTTCGATGCGGCCCTCGCGATGGATCGTCAGGCGCGTCAGCGGGCCGCCCTCCTCGGACTGCTGGGACTCGATCGTCTCGCCGTAGCTCTCGACGAGGAGCGAGAGCGCGCTCTCCTTGTCCGTCGCGCTCGTCGTGCGCGCGCGCTCCTTCGCGCGCGCGAGCGCGAGCGCGAAGCGCTCGTCGTCGAATGGCTTGAGCAGGTAGTCGACGGCGCTCTTGTCGAACGCCTGGACCGCGTAGCGATCGAACGCCGTCGCGAACACGATCACCGGCAGCTCGTCCTCCTCCAGCGCCTCGATCACCTCGAAGCCGTTCATGCCGGGCATCTGGATGTCGAGCACGAGGATCTGCGGCGCGAAGGCGCGGACCGCCTCCACTGCCTGCATGCCGTTCGCGCACTCCGCGACGACCTCGACCTCGGGGTCGTCGTCGAGCAGCTTGCGCACGCTCATGCGCCCCATCGGCTCGTCGTCCGCGAAGGCCACCCGGAAGGTCTTGCCCTCGCTCGGCGTTCTTGTTTCGTCGGTCTGTGCCACTCGCGTTCGTACCCGTTACTCTTCGTGATAAGGGAGCACCACGCGCACGCTGGCGCCGCGCGGTTCGCGGCTCGTCAGCTCGAAGTGCTGCGTGTCGCCGTACAGCCCGAGCAGTCGCCCGCGCGTGTTCTCGAGGCCAATGCTCCTGCGGCCCGCGCTGGCGCTCGCCTCCTGGTTCGCGAGCACTTCGGGCGGGAAGCCGACGCCGTCGTCCTCCACGTCGAGGACCAGCGAGGGACCTTCGCGGCGCGCGTGGACGCGCACGCGCCCGCCCTCGGGCAGCGGCGCGATGCCGTGGCGCACCGCGTTCTCGACGAGCGGCAGCAACAGGAGTGCGGGGACGCGCGCCGCGCCGATCCCCGGCTGCGCGTCGATCTCGAGCACGAGACGGTCGCCGAGGCGAATGCGCTCGATCTCGAGATAGCGCTCTGCAACGCGCAGCTCCTCGTCGAGCGTCACCTCGCCCTGATCGCCGTACTCGAGCGTCGCTCGCAGGAGGTCGCCGATCGCCGTCAGGGTCTTGATCGCGAGCTGCTCCTCGCCGGCGCGCACGAGGCCGCCGACGGAGTGCAGTGCGTTGAACAGGAAGTGCGGGTTCAGCTGACCGCGCAGCGTGTCGAGCTGCGCCCGCGCGAGCTGCGTGCGCAGCCGCTCCGCGCCGAGCTCGAGCTCACCGGCGCGGCGCTCCTTGTCGCGCATCCCGAGAAACGCCTGCACGCCGGCGCCGAGACCGAGCACGATCCAGTACACGAAGATCGTCTGGATCCAGCGGAAGCGCCAGAACGGCGAGTCGAGGCTCGGCGACGAGCCGCGGCCGCGCAGGCGCGCGCGACGCTCGGCGGCGCGGCCGCGCGGACGATCGGGGTCCGCGCCGCCGGCCTGCGCGTGCACGAAGCGCGCGCTGCGCTCCTGCCGAGCTTCTCGCTG
>CAYGST010000081.1:0-13209 GCA_964352415.1 uncultured Planctomycetaceae bacterium
GGGTCGAACGGGCCCAGCTCGTCCATGCCCATCGACTTGACCGCGATCTTGACCAGCTCGCGGTCGGAGACGCCGGTCGAGCGCTGCTGCTTGCGCAGGAAGTAGCGGCCGGCGTCGAGCATCGACTGCAGCGGAACGAGGCCGACGACCGCGGAGCCCGGCACGCGCACGCCGCGGTCCGCCGCGCGCGCGCAGCACTCGTCGAAGGCGACGTGCATCGGCGTGACCGCGATGTTCGTGAGGTTCATCGAGATCTGCGCGACGCCGTACTCCTCGATGAACCAGCCGATGCCCTTGACGCACTTCAGCGAGCCGGGCTCCCAGACGGGCTGACCCGCGTCGTCGCGGACGATCTCGCCGGTGAGGCCGTCGCCGCCGCGCTTGACGCGGCCCTTCTCGCGCACGTCGTACGCGATCGCGTTGGCGCGGCGGGTCGAGGTCGTGTTCAGGTTGACGTTGTAGGCGATCAGGAAGTCGCGCGCGCCGACGGCGGTGGCGCCGCTCCTCGGGTTGAACGTGGCCGGGCCGAAGTCGGGCGCCCAGGCGGGGTCCTGCAGGCGCTTCTCGAGGGCCTCGTACTCGCCCGCGCGCACCGTGGCGAGGTTCTTGCGCTCCGGCGTTCGCGCGGCGCTCTCGTAGCAGTAGACGGTCGTCCCGACCTCCTCACCGAGCCGGCGCGCCAGCTCGTGGGCGTACACGACCGTCTCCTCCATCGTGATCCCCGCGACGGGCACGAGCGGGCAGACGTCGGTCGCCCCGAAGCGCGGGTGCTCCCCCGAGTGCTTCGACATGTCGATCAGCTCCGACGCCTTGCGGACCGCGCGCACCGCGGCCTCGACGACCTCGCGGGGCGTACCGACGAAGGTGACCACCGTGCGGTTCGTCGCCTTCCCCGGGTCGACGTCGAGGAGCTTCACGCCGTCCACGGCCTCGATCTCGGCCGTGATCTGCGCGATCAGAGCCATGTCATTGCCTTCGGAGAAGTTCGGGACGCACTCGATGAGTTGAGCCATGGGGCGGTGTCGCGGTTCGGGGAGAGGGGCGGCCTGACGGCGGCGGGGGGGCGCACAAACTAGGGTCTCGCCGAGCCCTGTCCACCAGCCAGTGGTTCTCCCGGCTTGCGGGCGCCCGGGGCCGCCGTAGCATGACCATCACCGGAGGCTCGCTCCGGCGGTCGAGTCTCGATCCCCGACTCGCAGCAATCGGTGGCCCTCGCGGCCACGCTCGCACAGAACCGAGATCAGGGAGAGAGTTCACGGATGAGCGTTCGTTCAGGAAGGGTGTGTGCCCGCGCATGGCTCGTCGCCGGCGCGCTGGCGCTCGGAGGGACCGCGGTCCCCGATTCGGTGAGTGCACCGTCGGTGGGTGCACCGTCGGTGAGTGCAGCCTCGGTCGTTGCGGTTCAGCCCGGCGTCCACCAGGACGAGGACCTCGACGAGGCGCGCGAGGCGGCGCGGGTCGAGCTGGTGACCTCCTTCGAGGCGCTCGCGGAGTGGGCGGGGGGCAAGAAGCTCTTCGCCAAGCGCGCGGACGTCTATCGCCAGCTGATCCACTTCGAGCCGGGACACGAGGTCGCCATGCGCGGCCTCGGCTACACGAAGGACAAGAACGGCGAGTGGAAGGAGCCGAAGGAGAAGCGCCCGCCGCGCGACTTCGACAAGGCCGCCGCCAAGGAGTTCGACGAGCGCAACGCCGCGATCACGGAGGTCTACCTCGTCGCGTTGCTCGGCCTGCTCGAGCGCCACGAAGACGACGTGACGCCGGCGCAGCGCAGCGCGATCGTCACGGATCTGCTCTTCGCCGACCCCGACGACGCGCGGGCGCACGCGCTCATCGGCGAGGTCCAGCTGGACGGAGCCTGGGTGCTGGTGGAGACGGCCCGCGGCAAGGAGCGGCGCCCGGTGATCAAGGACCTCGTGCGCAAGGCCTTCCGCCAGGTGCCGAAGGCCGAGGTCGTCGAGCCGAACGCGAAAGAGGCATCGTTCGGGCTGCGCTGGAAGGGCGTCTACGCGACGCCTCTTGTCCGCTCGCTCAGCACCGGCTCGGCTCAGGAGGCCGAGCGCATGACGCAAGCGATGGCCGCGTCCCTGTCGCTGTTCAACGACGCCCTCGGAGCGAAGGCCGCGCTGCCCCCCGACCTGACGGTCTACACGCTGGCGAACGAGGGCGACAAGGAGACCTTCCTCGGCGCGCACCCGAACGTCGACGACGAGTACCGCAAGTTCCTCACGCAGCTCGAGGGCTCGGGGATCATGGAGTCCGACGACTTCGCGCAGTGGTCGGAGGACCCGCTGCGCCGCCTCGACAGCCTCGTGCGCATCTCGATCATGTGGATGTTCGTGCAAGGCTTCGAGGTCACGCCGAAGACGGGCTGGGCGTTCGAGGGCTTCGGTCTCTACCTGACGCGGGAGCTCGTCGGCACGCGCCTGACCTGGTTCGTGCGGCCGTCCGAGTACCTGGTCAAGGCCGAGGACAATGCCCTGCAGGCGCGGCTCCTCGACACGCGCACGAACTGGATGAACGAGGCGCTCAAGGTCCTCAGCAAGCCCAAGCGACCCAACCTGCCGATCTTCCTCGGGAAGGACGTCAATCAACTCACGACCGAGGAGCTGCTCTACAGCTACGTGCTCGCCGCGTACCTGCTCGAGGCCTTTCCCGAGCGAATCCCGAAGATCCTTGGCCGGATCGGCAAGGGCGAGGCGTCTGCCCTGGTCCTGGAGCAGGAGCTCGGGCGCTCGATGCCGGAGCTTCCCGCGCATCTCCTGCGCTGGCTCGACGAACGACGCTGAGCGCGCCGTTTCCCGCCGCCGCTCGGGCTGCGGAGCTTGCCCGTCCGATACGAAACGGGGTCCCACGGAGACGACTTCCCGCGTAGCCTGCGCGACCCCCACGACCTTCTCGCACCATGATCGCACTGACGCTCGCAGCGCTCGCGCTCGCACCGCTCCCGCCCCAGCAGACCACTCGCTCCGACGATACCTTCGCGCAGGTGGAGATCGGCTGGAAGGGCAAGGACTACGCCGGACCCGCGCTGCCCGCGGAGGTCGGCCCCGGGCCGCCCGCCGCGGTGGAGGCCTGGGCCGCGTGGACGCTGGAGCATGGCTACCGCATGACGCTGACGGACGACGCTCGCGTCCTGCTCATCACGCACCAGAAGGACGGCAAGTTCGGGCGCCAGCTCGAGCTCGTGCACAAGACGGAGAAGGAGTTCGACCGGATCCTGCCGGAGCCCGAGCGGGTGGAGGAGGTCGTGGAGGAGGAGGTGCCCGAGGACCCGAAGGGCGAGCTGCCCGAGGACCCCGAAGGAGGCCCGGCGGGCTGGACGCCCGAAGGTCTCGAGCCGCTGCCGTTCACCTACTCCTACGAGTGGGGCGTCGGCACCTGGAAGGTCGACACCGAGACCTGCGTGATGTTCATCGTGCGCGACGAGAAGGACTACGGTGACCTCGTCGAGACGCTCGGCGAGATGCAGGACTACCTGAAGCCGTGGGTCGAGAAGGGCAAGACGTTCACCGGCTTCGTGCACGAGCGCCCGATGGTCGCCGCCTACATCGCGAACGCGAGCGGCCAGGAGGAGTGGGACCCGGACAACGAGCTCGTGCACCGCGTGGCGCAGATGCTGTTCGTGCGGCGCTTCTCCTCCTTCCAGCCCTACTGGCTCGCCCAGGGCCTCGCCTGGCACATCGAGAACGAGCTGCGCGGCGCGATCTACTGCTTCCCGTACCGCAGCGAGTTCGTCTGGGCGACCGAGCACACGGGCTGGGACAAGGAGCTCAAGAGCCGCTTCAAGGACCGCAAGGACCAGCCCCTGCAGGCGTCGGAGTTCGCCACCTGGAAGCGCGGCAAGTACGAGGCGGAGTACGCCCGCGTCGCGTTCGGCTTCGCCGGGTTCTTCGATCGCTATCACGCGGGCAAGCTCTCGCCCTTCTGCGAAGAGATCCGCCTGTTCGCGATCGAGGACAACAAGGTCGACCTCGGGGACGGGAACTGGGAGCGCGTGACGGACTACCAGCTCTCGATCGAGGACCAGCTGCGGTTCATGACGTCGCACTTCGGGGACGGCGTGCTCGAGGACGTCACAGGATTCTTCGCGAAGGGCAAGCGCTTCAAGCTGAGCCGCTGAGGGGCTCGGGTGGCGGGGGGAGCCCACAGGAGGCCCTTGCCCGAGACGTCCAGCAGCGGCGCAGAGAGCACTCCATGAGCTCTCTGCGCCGCTGCCAGTACGGGCTCCCTCGTTCGGGCTGCTGAAAGGCCCCGCGCTCAGGAGGCCTCGCTGCCCGCGAAGGTGCGCCACTCCCCGAAGGCATCCACCTGGACGGCTTCCCAGCGAGCAGCGGCCGCCGCGCGGATCGTCTCGGCCTCGTCCTCGGTGAGCACTCCGGCTTTCAGCGCGGCATCGACGCTCTCCGACACGCGCGCCTTGGGGATCGTCTTCGCCCGCATGGCGTCCTTGATCTTGGCCTCCGCCGGCTCGGCCGCGAGCACGACCGCGAGGGACGCCTCGAGCACGCCCAGCCCGAGCTCTTCGGGTCCGGGGATGTAGATCTCGGGCGAGAGGCTGACGCGCGCCTCGCCGCCGTCGAGGATGGCGTTCGCGGCGTCCTGCACGATGCGGTCGTTCGGGCCGTGGAAGCGCGTGTGCATCGGGAAGAGCTTCCAGCGCAGCCCGATTCCAGCCGGTCGGTTCGGCAGGTTGTCGAGGGTTCCGAGGAGCGCCTCCTGGATCTCCTTCAGCGCGTGCTCCGCGGACCAGCGCATCAGCGGCAGGTCGCGCGCAGGCTGGCCGTCGTCCACGAAGCGCTTGAGCGCCGCGGTTCCGAGGTACAGCCACGCGAGGCCGTCAGCCAGGCGGCCGGTCAGCATCTCCTTGCGCTTCAGGGTCCCGCCGAGCGTGCCCATGGCGACCTCGGCGCAGGTGGCGTAGGCGGCGCTCATGCGCTCGAAGTGCTGGAAGTAGCGCTCGGCCGGTCCCTCGACGGGGGAGCGAGCGGTCAGCGCGCCGGTCCAGCCCTGGACGGCAGCGCGGGCGATCGTCGTGACGACGTGCCCGATGTGCCCGAAGAACGCCGCGTCGAAGCGCTTCACGTCGCGCGCGGCGACGGCGTTCATCTCCTCGAGGGCGTACTTGTGGCAGCGGATCGCACCCTGGCCGAACACGATCATCGAGCGCGTCAGGATGTTCGCGCCCTCGACCGTGATCCCGATCGGGATCGCCTGGTAGACGCGGGCCAGGATGTTGCGCGGCCCGCGGACGATGCCCGCGCCACCGACCACGTCCATGCCGTGGTTGACGACGGTGCGCATCGCCTCGGTCGAGTAGCACTTGACGATGGCGGTGATGACCGCGGGCTTCTCGCCTGCGTCGATCGCCCCGGCCGTGAGCCAGCGCGCGGCGTCGAGCGTGTAGGTCGTGCCGGCGATCTCGCCGAGGCGCTCCTGGATGCCCTCGAACTTGCCGATCGGCATGTTGAACTGCTGGCGGATGGTCGCGTACGCGCCGACGGTCCGGGTCGTGAGCTGGGCCGCGCCGCAGGCCTGCGCCGGAAGCGAGATGCCGCGTCCAGCCGCGAGGCTCTGCATCAGCATGCCCCAGCCCTTACCCGCCATCGGCGGGCCGCCGATGATGAACTCGAGCGGCACGAACACGTCCTCGCCCTCGGTCGTCCCGTTGACGAACGGCACGCCGAGCGGATCGTGGCGCGGACCCGTCTTCACGCCCGGCGTGTCGGCCGGGATCAGCGCGCAGGTGATGCCGAGGTCCGGCTCGCTACCGAGCAGCCCGTCGGGATCCTCCAGCTTGAACGCGAGGCCGACCACGGTCGCCACGGCGCTGAGCGTGATGTAGCGCTTGCTCCAGGTGAGGCGCATGCCGAGCACCTCTTCGCCCTTCCACTGGCCGCGACAGACGACGCCGAGGGACGACATTGCGCCCGCGTCGCTGCCCGCCTGCGCTTCGGTCAACGCGAAGCACGGGACCTCTTCACCCTTGGCGAGGCGCGGCAGGTAGTGGTTCTTCTGGGCCTCGGTGCCGTAGTGCAGGAGGAGCTCCGCCGGACCGAGCGAGTTGGGCACCATGACGGTCACGCCCGCCGTCACCGAGCGGCTCGAGACCATGGCGACGACCGCGCCGTTGGCGCGCGCCGAGACGCCGAGCCCGCCGTACTCCTTCGGGATGATCATCCCGAGGAAGCCGTTGTCCTTGAGGAACTGCCAGATCTCCGGCGGCAGGTCGTCGTCGTTGATGATGTCCCAGTCGTCGAGGCGCCGGCACAGCTCGGTGCACGGTCCGTCGAGGAACGCCTGCTCGTCCGCGGAGAGCGGCTGGATCTGGAAGTCCGTCAGCTTCGACCAGTCGGGCTGGCCGCTGAACAGCTCCTTGTCCCACCACACGGTGCCGGCCTCGAGCGCCTCGGTCTCGGTCTGGCTCATGGTCGGGAAGATCGGCGCCAGCAGCTTCATCAGCGTCGGCGTGACGAGCAGGCGCCGGACGGGCGCGAAGCCGAGCGTCAGCAGCGCGCCGGCGTACAGGACCGCGCAGGTCCACCAGCCGAAGCCAGCGGACTCACTCCCGACGCGCCAGAAGAGCAGGCCGAGGCCGATGGGAACGACCCAGGCGGCCCACGCGCGACCGACGTAGAGGAGCCAGGCGTAGAGAACGAACAGGGCGACGAGCAGCAGGACGGTCATGGGTTTCGGCCTCCGTTGGGCGGCGATTGGGAGAGGCAGTCGTGGGACTTGTGACACCCGAAACGGGGGCGTTCAAGCGACATCCCGGGACAGCCGCTCCCGCATCGGATTCCATCGGCCGGATCCTACGCCCCATGAAGCGCAGGAGGCCGAAAGCCCCCCGTGGCCGGGCGAATCCCGAGACACGCCCCGACTCCGGGACAGGGGCTCTTCAGATGCCGAACGCGCGGTGGACCCAGTGCGGCCGGCTGTAGTCCCAGTTGGACTCGGCCATGGCGGCGACGAACACGGGGAAGGCCAGCTCGATGGCGCGCGCGACCTCGGCGTCGAGGCCGATGGCGCGCGCGTAGCGGTCGAGCGCGGCGCGCTCCCAGTCGCGCGGCTCGCCCTCGACGAACTGCCGTCGCCACGCGTCGCCGACCTGTCCTCCGCGCGCCTGCTTCTCCTCGTGAACGAGCAGCTGCAAGAGGTCGAAGTAGGGCACGTCGAGCGGGCGGCTCGAGCCCCAGTCGAGGAATCCGAGCACCCGCCCGTCATCGTCGAGCTGGACGTGCTTGCTGCGCAGGTCGGCGTGCTGGAGCACGAGCGGCATCCTCCGTCCGACGACGCGCTCGCGGGTCTCGTCGCGCAGGCGCTCCAGGTTGCGCTGGGTCTCGGGGCGCGCGGCGTGCTGGGCGACGATGTCGAAGCGCCAGTCGAAGTGCCGCCGGAAGTCACGGGCGTCGAGCTCCTGCGCGGGCTCCTCGACGAGCCGCGTGAAGTGCTCGGCCACGTCGTCGAGCATGCGCCGCATGATCGGCGTCTCGCCGGAGCGCTGCGGCGCGGCGAGTCCGTGCAGGCGCCGCTCGCAGGTCAGGTGCAGGCCCTCGACGACCCCCGACCAGATCGGCTCCGGGACGGGCACCGGCTGACCGCGCTCCCACAGCTCGCGGATCACGCGGTCGTGGCGCTCGACCTGGGCGTGCTTGTGGGGTCCGAGCGCGATGTGCACGCACCAGCGCCCCTCGTCGCCGGCGCCGACCGGCGCGCGGGTCTGCAGCACGACGCAGTTCCCGCGCGAGGCGATCCACTCGTCGACCTCCGGGCGCGCCTCGCCGGTGCGCTGCGCGAGCTCGTCGAGCGCGCGCTCGATGCGCGGCGCGGTGGCGGCGCGCAGCTGGGCGTCCTCGCTGACGAGCGCGTAGGACGGCGCCAAGAGCGGGAACAGCCCGAGCCGGTGACCGGCCATCTTCAGCGCGTTCTGGCGCTCCTTCGGACCGATGTGGAGCCGCGGCGCCGGCTCGTCGAGGGCGACGACGTGCGTGAAGTCGGCGGAGTGCGGGTAGAGCGCGAGCGCGCGCGCCGGCGCGCAGCCGGGGAAGCGCAGCGCCTTGCGGTAGCCGCCCAGCGTCCGCTCGTTGTCGGGGGCGAACAGCGCCGCCTGCGCGAAGCGCGCGGGCGACAGCACGCGGAAGAGCCCGCGCCGTCCGAGCGAGCGCTTGTAGCCCAGCCGGTTGTTCGCGGTGACGACGACCTCGCCGCGCGACACGCGCCGCAGCTCGTCGCACCCGTGGCGCCAGCCACCGGGCGGACCCGGCGCGCCGGCCTCCTGCACGACGAGCTGGAAGGCGTCGTCCTCGAACGGGAGGCGCGCTTCATTCTCCGCGACGACGAGCCGCGGCGTCACGCCGACCAGGGCTTCGCTGCGAAAGCGCTCGAAGCGCAGCCGCTCCTCGCTGACGTCGTACACCGTCGGCCGGAAGCCGAGCGCCGCGAGCACGTGCACTGTGCCCGAGAGCGCGTTGCCGACGTACAGCGCCTCGCCGCTCCCCGAGCGCAGGAGCGGCAGCCACGCGCCACGCCCTTCGCGCAGGATCAGTCCGAGGGCCTCGGCGCGCTCGATGGGCTGCGCGTTGAGCAGCTCCTCCAGCACGGGCTTGAACGGTTCGCCGGCCTCGAGTCGCGCGAGGTACGGCTCGAGCTCGCCGGGCTCGAAGGGCGCCGCGGAGGTGCTCACAGCAATGCCAAGGCGACTGGACTCAGCAGCGCGGCCAGCGCGAGCGCGCGCGCGCGTCGGTCCGCGCGTTCGCGCCAGGTCCACCAGCCGCCGCCGGCGAGGACCACGGCCTCGAGCGTGATGCCGACCGGGAACGTGTCGTTCCCGAAGGCGAGGCACAGCAGGAACACGAGCAGCCACCCGACGCCGCCGCGGCGATCTGGATACCCGGGCCGCAGCGCGCCGGGCAGCAGCACCAGGCGCACGACGAGCACGATCAGCCAGACCCACCACCACGGGACGAGCGCGAAGCCGAGGCGCCCGAGCAGCAAACTCGCGGTCAGCGTCGCGCCGAGCTCGCTGCGATCGTGGTAGCCCGGCCAGCCCGGCGGCAGCAGCGAGAGCACGAGCCTCCCGACGCCGAGCGGCAGCGCGAGTTGGAGGAGGGCTTCGCCGGTCATGCGGCCGCTACGGTACCCGCTCGCGGACGCGGTGCACGGGGCTTCTCCCCGGCCTGGGCCGCTGGCAGGGCGCGGCTGTTCGACGGGTGGAGGGAGCGAGCAGCGCGGGCACGGGGCGCGCGCACGGGGTTCGGGAGCGGGGCTCTGGGGCGGTCACGACCCGCGCGAGTTCACGGCACCCGGCTGGGCAGGAACGGCTCGAGCCTCTACAACCGGGCCCATGCGCGTCGCCGCCCTGCAGTTCGATGTCACCGACGATCACGTCGCGAACCTCGCGCACCTCGAGCGCGCCCTCGGGCTCGCGGCCGAGCGCGAGGTCGACCTCGTGCTGCTGCCCGAGATGTGGCCGGGGTCGTTCCCGAAGGGGCGCGAGGGCGTGGAGGCGCGCGTCGCCCTGGACCGCGACTCCTGCGAGCGCGTGCGCGCGCTCACGTCGTCGCTCGGCCTCGGCGTCGCGGGCAGCGCGCTCGCCCTCGAAGACGGCCGTCTGACGAATCGCATGGAGCTGTTCGACGGCGGCGCGAGCCTCTTGCGCTACGACAAAGTGCACCTCTTCTCGCCGACGGCGGAGCAGGAGGTCTTCGACGCCGGCGTCGAGGCCCCGCGCGTCGTCAGCACGCGCTTCGGCCGCGTGTCTGGCGGCGTCTGCTACGACCTGCGCTTCCCCGAGGTCTTCCGCCCCGCCTTCCGGTCAGGCGTCGAGGTCCTCTTGGTCTCGGCCCAGTGGCCGACGCCGCGCCGCGATCACTGGGTCGCGCTGTGCATCGCGCGCGCCATCGAGAACCAGTGCTTCGTCGTGGCCTGCAATCGCACCGGCACCGCCGAGATCGGGCGCCGTCGCCGGCTGCTCGAGTTCCCCGGCGACTCGCTCGTGGTCTCGCCGCTCGGCGAGGTGCTCGCCGCCGCTCCGCGCGACGCCGAGGCTCCCGACGGCCTGGTCGTGGCCGACTGCGACCTCGACGTTGCGCGGCGCTTCCGCACGCGCGTGCCCGTGCAGAAGGACGAGCTCCCGGTGCTCTATCGCCGCTGGCTGGAGCCTCCGACCGAGGACTCCTGACGCGGCGACGTTCGCGCGCTCGCACGCGCTCGCCGCTTCATCGCTGAAGCAGAGCAGGCGACCCGCGTCGCCGCGTGTCGCCTGCCCAAGACTCTTCAGACTGCAGATAGCTCGGAGATCAGACCGGAGGGAGCTGTCGTCTCCGCTTGCGCGGGGGGGACTCCTTCGGCTGGTCGGTCGGCGTCGGCACGGGGACGTGCGTCGGGCCGGGGTCGGCGTTGACGGGCTCGCTGTGCGGCGAGCCGACGCCGAAAGGTACGTTCAGCTCGGGCGGTAGCAGGCTCCCAGCGGGAGTGGCCACCGAGAGGGCAGCGCCCTCTTCCAGGCGGGTCAACGCGTGACCGCAGTCGAGGACCCAGAGCTGTCCGTGATCGTCGGGGGCGAGCTCTTCGAGGTCGAAGAGGCCCGTGGTCGTGGGCGCGCCTTCCGCGAGCGAGAGCACCTCGAGGTGCAGGCCGCTCAGCGTGCCGCGTCCGAAGTCCTCCTCGTAGCGCGCGCCGGCCTGCAGCCAGAAGCCGAGCTCCATGCCGCTGACCTCGTTTCGCAGCGCGAGGAAGAGCGGCTCTTCCCCGAAGCTCTGCGCGCTGAAGTGCGTCTCGTCGAGCTCGATCTTCGCCTGGGCGATGTCCGTGAGCTCGGCGGCGGTGTCGAGGGGCGCGCAGGCGTGCTGCGGAGCCGGGGTCAGCGCGAGGCTGAGGAGCAGGTTCAGGGTGTTCATCTCGGTTCCTTCTGCTGGCGGATCGCGACCGGAGGACGGTCGGCTACCCGCTGCTATCGGAAGGAAGGGCCTGCCGCTTTAGGCACCGGGGCTCCCTCGGGAAATCCTTTCCACGAACGGGACGGAAGACCCTTGGAGCAGCCCTCCAGGCGATCTCTGAAGCCTCGACGCGCTGCCCGGCGAGCCGCTCAGTCCCGGCCGAGCGCCCGGAACGCCGCCCAGTCTGCCGCCGGCAAGCCCGCGTCCGCGAGCGCGTGGCGCGCGCTCCGCACGGCCTCCGAGGGCCGCTCCCCGCGCAGCAGCGCTGCGTGGAACTGCGCGGAGAAGTCGCGGGCGACGTCGTCCCGGATCGGCCAGAGGGTCACGACGAGGTTGCGCGTGCCGCCGTCGAGCAGCGCGCGCGCGAGCCCTTGCAGCCCGCGCGCATCGACGCTGCGTCCTTCGCCGGACTCGCAGGCGGCGAGTACGACGAGGGGCGCCGCGCCGTTTGCCGTCGCGAGCTCCGCGGCGCACAGCAGCTCACTGCCCGAGAGCTCGAGCGCGAGCTCGGCGAAGCGCTCGTCCGCGCAGCGCTGCACGCGAACGACGTGGGTGGCGAGGTGCAGCGCGCGGCCCGTCGCGAGCGCGTCGAGCACCGCCGCGCGGTCGAACGCCTCGCGGTCCTGGCGCACGGCGCCCGGAAGGAGTCGTTGCAGCGCGTCGAGCTCCTCACTGGCGGCTTCGAGCCGCGGCCGCCCCGTCGCATCGACCGGGTCCCCGCAGAGGCTCCACCTGAGCGCTTCCGGCGCAGCCGCGCCGGGTCGGAGCGACGGCAGCTCGGGCAGGACGACGAACGCGGCGAGCTCGTCGAGGGTCGTGCCGTCGACACGCAGCGCCTCGAAGGGCAGCCGTTCGAGTGCGCCGTGCGCGAGCAGCAGCGCGCGGCCCGGCGAGTGCGACGAGTCGTGGAGCTCGAGGGACTTCGGGAACAGCTCGCCGACGAGCGCCTCCGAGAGCGCCTCGACGCGCTCGGGGGCGTCGCCGATCAGCAGCGCGGAGCGCAGCCGCCGCACCGCGCGCTCGAGCGCGCGCCGGCCGGGCTCCACGCGACGCGCGAACGCGCGCCCGTCGGGTAGCACGTGGACGGCGAGCCCGCCGTCGGCGCCGAGGATCCAGGTGACGAGGCCGTGCTCGAAGTGGGCGGCCCAGGCGAGCAGATCGGCGTCACTCAGCGCGCCGTCGTTCGCGCCCAGGCGATCGGAGCGCGCCGCCGCGCTCCAGCGCTGTCCGTGCGCGCGCTCGATCAGGACGGCCGCGTCGAGCGGCCTGCCGAGGGCGGCCAGCGCGCGCGCCTCGAGGGCGACGGCGTGCAGTCCGAGCCACTCGCCGATCACCGTTGCGCCCGTCGTCTCCTGCGGGCTCTCCTCGGCGAGGCGGGCCTCCTGGCTCTCGGCCAGGGTCCGCGCGAGCTCGAGGTAGTGCAGGGCTTCGCCCGGGCGACCCTCGAGGAGGTGGGCCTCGCCGACGAGTGCCGCCGCGAAGCTTCGGCCCCGCGGCGAGAACGGCGGGAGCGCTCCGCTCGCGTCCACGAGGCCGTCGAGGACGGCGGCCGTGTCGCGCGCGTCCAGGTCGAGGGTCGCGTAGAGCAGCCGCGCGTCCTCGTCGCGCAGCGCTCCCCGGGTCTGTTCGATCAGCGCACGCGCGGCGTCGTGATCGCCGAGGCGCACGCGCGCGGTGGCGAGCGCGTGGCGCCAGGCGACGACGTCCGCCGAGTCCTGCGGCCGGTGGCGCACGAGGAACTCCGCGGCGCGCGCGGCCTCGTCCGCATGGACGAGCCGCATGGCGTGCTCGCGCGCGAGCGGCCAGCACTCGGCGGGGGAGCGGAAGCTCGCGAGTTCGGACAGGTGCGCGTTCAGCCGCGGGAGGTCGCCGGCGTCGCGCGCCATGCGAACGAGCGCGAGCAGGGCCTCCTCGCGGTACCCGTCGACGCGGCAGCGCTCCGCCAGCACGAGGCACTCCTCGAACCGAGCGCGCGCGAGCCGCGCGTCACCACGCAGCCGCGCGAGGCGCCCGAGGAGCATCAGCGGACGCAGTCGCGGCGTCCACATGCCGGCGCGGTCGTAGACGGCGAGGGCCTCGCGCACGTCGCGGGTGGCGTTCGCGATGCGCTGCTCGAGGGGCTCCTCGTCGCTCTCGACGCCGGCTTCGGACCACTCGACGCGCAGCTCGGCCCGCAGCGCGAGCGCGTTGGCCGCGGGCACGAAGTCGGGTTGGGCCATCGCGCGCGCGATGAAGCCGTCGAGGTCGGTGAGGAGCGCGGTGCGCGTCTCGC
>CAYGST010000082.1:0-13179 GCA_964352415.1 uncultured Planctomycetaceae bacterium
GCGACGAGGCCGACGTCATTTCGGGTTCCAGGCGTCAGACTCGGGCCGCCCCCGTCCGGCTCGAAGCTTCGCCCGGGCCCACCGCTCCCGCGGCCGTCGCCCGCGCAACGACACTCGTCTCGACCCCCACCTCGATGAAGGACAAGGACACTCCCCGTCGGATCCTGCTCGCCCACAAGAACTCGGGTACGCGCGAGGTGCTGCACAGCATCCTTCAGGAGGCTTTGGGCCACGATGTGCTGCTCTCGACGGACAAGGGTCAGGAGCTCTGCGACGCGTTCAAGCGGGACATCCCCGACCTCGTCGTCTCCTCCATCTACCTGGAGGACGGTGACGCGATCCAGTACCTGATCGACGCCTGTCGCGAGGAGCCGCGTCCCAGCATCATCGTGACGACGCGCGCGGACCTCGAGCACGTGGAGCACGCGCTGGAGGACCACGTGATGTCCTACCTCGTCGAGCCGGTGACGGCGGACGATCTACGGCCGAGCATCTACCTCGTGCTGCGGCGCTTCGAGGAGTTCCAGTCGCTGCGCGAAGAGGTCGAGGATCTGAGTCAGGCGCTCGAGGCGCGGAAGGTCATCGAGAAGGCGAAGGGCGTCCTGATGAAGACGAAGGGCCTCGAGGAGTCCGACGCGTACAAGCGCCTGCAGCAACTCGCGAATCAGAAGCGCAAGAAGCTCGTGGAGGTCGCCGAAGCCGTCCTCCTCGCAGAGCAGTTGTAGCTGCGGAGCGAGCCCTTCGAACTGCCGGGTCGAGAGCGAACGCAACGATCTCCTGGCGGTGGCGCCGCTCCACGGAGCCAAGCCGGCGGGACAGGACGCGGGCGACCGGCCCCACTCGACGCGCTTCACGTCGAGGTTCGAATTGGGTTCTTGCGCTCGAAGTGACGCCTGGAGCCCGCTCAGGCGCTTTGGTTTCCCCTGGGCAGGGGGCTCAATTTGGGGTCATTACCCCACAGCTTTGCCTGTTCGGGCCAGACTAGTCTCGTGATCGTGATGAGTCTCGATCTCGTCAGGCCCCAGCGCGCGTCACGACGCGTAGTTCTCTGGGAACAAGGCCCGCTCCACGGCTTCGATCGTGATGTGCAGGGCCTTGATGTGGATCTCCTGGATGCGATCGGAGGTGCTGGCCGACGGGACGAGGATCGGGACGTCGACGAGGTTCATGGCCTTACCGCCGCCCTTGCCGAGCAGGCCGACCGTCGTGACCTCGCGTTCGCGAGCCGTCTCGAGGGCGCGCAGGATGTTCGGCGAGTTGCCGCTCGTGGTCAGCACGACGAGCAGATCCCCCGGCTTGCCGTAGGCCTCGACCAAGCGCGCGAAGACCTCGTCGTAGCCGAAGTCGTTCGCGATGCAGGTCAGGTGGCTCGGATCCGAGAAGGCGACCGCAGGGAGAGCGCTCCGGTCGGAACGGAAGCGACCCGTCCACTCCTCGGCGAAGTGCATGGCGTCGCACATGCTCCCGCCGTTGCCGCAGGACATCAGGAGCCCTCCGGCGCGGACCGTCTTCAGGGCCGCGGCGGCGAAGCGCTCGACACCTTCGAGGCAAGCGGGGTCGTCCAGGAAGGCCTGGAGCGTTCGTGCGGCCTCCTCGAAGGAGGCGCGGATCGCGGCATCACTCATGAGGCGGTGCATTCTGCTGCGCGGCGCGAAGCCCGGCAAGCCACCACCCACAGACCCGAACACCCGTCCGCTCACGTGGACCGCATCCCCTCGAGCGCGATTCCCGCGCGCGCGAGGATCGGAGCCCTACCGCTCCATGTGCGACCCGCAGGGGCAGCCGGTCCGAGCTGCCGGTACTCCGACCTACCCGGAGCCAGCAGTGCACTCCAACACGAGGAGAGATGACGACATGACGCGTCTAGGAGCCATTCTGAAGCGTGCACGGGGGAAGGAGTCCCGCGTGCAGTTCTCCCGCAAGCTCGAGCTGTCCTACACCTTCGTGCGAGCGATGGAGCACGGGCTGCGGTTCCCCTCCGACAAGGTCCTGCTGGAGATCGCCGACCGGCTGGCCGAGGACCCCGAGGACCTGTTCCTCGCCGCCTATTGCGACCGCTCTCCGACCCTTGCCCGCGTCCTCCGTGGCCGGGGGATCGAGCTCCCCAAGGGGTTGGGCGAGTCCGAGGTCGAGAGCGGTGCCGTGTCGAACGAGACGCTGCAGCCCAAGCCGCAGCCCAAGCCGACGCCGACCCAGGCCAAGTCAGTGCGCGCGCACGACCCGTTCTGAGTCGCTCCTCGACGCGCATCGAGCCCGTTCCTACCGACGGGTCCCCGGTAGCGACGGTCCGAGTCGAGCCGCAACGCCCCGTGGTGCCACGCGCATCGCGGGGCGTTCGTCATTCTCGCGCCGCGCACGCGAGCTTCCGAACCAGGCACTAGTCCGCGGTCTGCGCCCTCCGACCGGCCAGCACGTCCACGACCTGCTCGCGCAGCTTCTCGACGATCTCGTCATAGGTGAAGGCGCCGACGGTCTCCGTGCCGCGCTTGAGGTTCACGTGCTTGGGGCCGCACCAGAGGCCGATGTCGGCGTCGTCGGTCTCACCGGGGCCGTTCACGCGGCAGCCCATGACGGCGATCGTCAGGTCCTCGTCCGCGTAGGCCTCGGTCGCGGTCTTGACCTCCTGCGCGAGCTCGATGAAGCGCTCGTTCTCGACGCGCGAGCACGACGGGCAAGCGATGATGTTCAGGCCGTCGAAGAAGTTCGGCGGGACGGAGCGGAAGCGGCCGTTCTCGATGTCCGCGATCAGCTGCTTGCCGACGTCGATCTCCATGCCCTTGTCGGCGAAGGGGACCGTGAGCGAGACGCGCAGGGTGTCGCCGATGCCGCGGGAGAGCAGCTGCTCGAGCGCGATGCGGGTCTTGATGATGCCGTCGGGCGGCATGCCCGCCTCGGTGACTCCGAGGTGCAGGGGGACGTCCGGGCGAGCCTCCGCGAAGCGCACGTTCGCGTCGATCACGAGCCGCGGGTCCGAGTCCTTGATCGAGACGACGTAGTTCACGAACCCGAGCTCGTCGAGCAGCGCGCAGTGGTCGATGGCGCACTGGACGATCGCCGCGACGTGGTCGTCGCCGAAGCGCTCCTGGTACTCCGGCGCGATGGAGCCGGCGTTGACGCCGATCCGGATGGCGCACTCGTGCTCGGCCGCGCAGCCCACGATGAAGGCGACCTTCTCCTTCACGGAGAGCTCCTTCTGGTGGTGGTGCAGGTGGCCGGGGTTGTAGCGGATCTTGTCGACGAGGGGCGCGACGTCCGCGGCCAGCTTGTAGTTCTCCTGCAGGTCGACCGAGAGGATGGCGTCCGTCTCCGAGCGCAGCTGCCGTAGCGCCTCCACGTCGGCGGCGCTGTCCACGGCGATGCGGATCATCGCGGCGCCCGCTTGCTCGAGGATGCGGATCTGCTCGCGGGTCGCGTCCAGGTCGCGGGTGGGCGTCGCCGCCATGCTCTGGACGGCGATGGGGGCCGAACCTCCGATCTGGAGGTCTCGGATCAGAATCTGGCGAGTCTTGCGCGCGGGGATCAACGGGGTCGCCTCGAATGCGGCTTCCTGGGGAGTGCTGGGGCGATCGCCTCCTCCGGGGGGAACCTTCGCCGGCGGCGGGCGGGCGCTCCGATTTTCGGGCGAAATCCTACCCACGCCTTGGACAGGGTACGGAGGAGGCCGGGAGAAACATCGCGGCGAGTTCGCGGGCCCCGGCGGGTCGCCCCTCTTGTCCCCGCCGACCGCAGGCTCACAGGAGCCGTGTTCTCCCACTCGCCCTGCCGAGGTCCCCTCCCGGTGGGGCGACCTTCATTTGTCAGGCCCCTGTGTGGGGCCGACGCACGGGGGCTTCAGGGGGGGTTGCCGTGCTAGACTGGCCGGTCTGTCCCTTTACAATTCGCGTCGGGAGGCCCTTGGAGGAGGTGAGACCATGAGAGCTCGAACGGTGATCGTTGGTGGTGGCGTGGTCGGAATCTCCATCGCTCTCCACGCGGCGAGGCGCAGCGACCCCCTCAAGGAGCCGGTCATGCTCCTCGAGTCCAAGACCATCGGGGAGGGCTCGGACTCCCTGTCCGGCGCAGTCCTCAGCCAGTACTTCGCGACCCGCGACGCTGGCGGGATGGCCCGCGACTCCCTGCGCTACTACCGCGGGATCGAGGAGCGCACGGCGCGCTCCCTCGGCTACCTCGCCTCGGGCGCCCTGACCCTGCCCACGGGCTCCAGCGAGGCCGACCGCACGCGCCTGCGTCAGACGGTCGAGATGCTCGGGACCCTCGGGGTCGAGATCGACATCGTCGAGGCGGCGCGCATCCGCGAGCTCTTCCCCGGCATCCAGATCGAGGACGGCGCGATCGGAGCCTGGGAGCCCTCGGCGGGCTGCCTGGACCCGAACCGGGCGCTGAACGCGATGACCACCCTCGCGCGCAACCGCGGCGCCGTCATCCGGGAGGGCACCGGCGTCGATCGCCTGATCGTCGAGGAGGGCCGCGTCGTCGGCGTCGAGACCTCGGACGGACGGATCGACTGCGACGACGTCGTCATCGCGTCGGGGTCCGGCACGCGCAAGCTGCTGGCGCCGCTCGGCGTCGACCTGCCCATCGAGTTCGTCCGCGCGGAGTACTGCTACATGGGGAGCACCGTGGAGCAGCCCGACGAGGCCGCGCTCGAGAGCTCGATGGTCACGGCGGGGCCCGAGGCGTCGGGCGCGACTGGCTGGTACCCCGGCGGCTTCGTCCGTCAGGCGGAGGCCGACGGTGACCACCCGGACTCCTTCGCGCAGGAGAGCCAGGCGCTGCGCATCGCGCACCCCGTCCTGACGGACCCCGACAAGGGCTTCTACATCCGCTGCGACCCGCTCAACTCGCGCGTCACCGTCGGGCGCCGCGGCGAGGCGAGCTTTCGCACCGTGGACGATCCGGACACCTTCGACCCGTCGGTCAGCCAGGAGTTCCTCGCCTGGGCGCGGGGTGTCGTAGCGGAGCGGCTGCCCGAGTACGCGGACGTTCATGAGCTCGGCGCGGAGACGCGCTTGTTCACCCGCATGCCGGACGGCGAGCCGCTGCTCGGCAGCGTCGCGAGCCTCCCGGGTCTGCACGTGGCCTGCGCGCTCTCGACCCAGGGCTTCACGCTCGCGCCCTCCGTTGGCGAGGGCATCGCGCAGATGATCCTTGGTGAGCCGAACAGCGCGTTCGAGGCCGAGCCGTACTCGCCGATGCGCTACCTGTAGGCCGAGCTCGACGGCGGGTGATGTCCCCACGCGCGGACGCCCGCGGCCCGGAACTCCGGGCCGCGGGCGTCCGCGACGATTCGGGAGGACGAGCGCGCCTGGCCGAGCCGTTCGCGCCGAGTCCGTCCGATCAGGCGAGTCAGTCCTTGGCGATCTCGCTGACCCGAATGGCGTACTTGTCGTCGATCGTCACGATCTCGCCCCGGGCGACGAGTCGGCCGTTGACGAAGATGTCGGCGGGCTCGTGGGCATCGCGGTCGAGCGGGACCAGCGAGCCGGGTCCGAGTTCGACGAGGTCGGCCAGGGTCATCTGAGCCTGCCCGATGCGCACGGTCAGCTTGACCGGGACGCTGAGGACGCCGTCGAGACCGATCGGTTGACCCTCGGGACCGGCGCCGCCCAGCTCGGGCAGCTCGTTGGCCTGGACGGAGACGGCCTCGGTGGCCTCGTCGATAGCGCTCTCCAGCGCTTCGCCGGTCTCTTGGACTTGGTCTTCACTCATGACTTGTGGAGTCGCTCAGGTGGGGATCCATGTGTTCGATCGCAACGGCGAGAAAGCCGTTGTGCTGGCCCCAGCGGGCCGTTCCTGCGCGGTCGTTCTCGACGAGGATTTCGATCGGCGTGCCGACCTGCAGGTTGAGGGGGATGACGTCGCCGACTTCGATGCGCATCAACTCGTCGAGGGCGACCTCGATCGATCCGAGCACGGCGCTCAGCTCGACGGGGACGTCGCCGAGGTGTTCGGGGAGCTGCACGGCGGCCTCGACATGCTCTTCCCTGCGCTCGGGGAGGATCCCCGGCAGGTAGATGCGCACGGGGCTCGTGCCGGCCATGCTCGTCAGCTCGAGGTGGATGCTGAGGCGCTGCGGGTCACGCTTCGGGTCGCCGTCGTGCTGCGCGGTGAACGCGCGCGTGGTCTGGCTGTAGGTCTCGACCTGGATCTCGAGGCCGAGCATCTCCGCGAGGTGCTCGGTGAGCAGCGACATCGCGTCGGTGATGAGGCCGATCTCCATGGGGGAGAGCAGGCGCGGCTCGATCTCCTCGGGCAGCTCGGAGCCGAGCGCCGTGATGACCGAGCGCAGGGCCGAGTCGTTGTCCCAGATGATCCAGCCCTGGATGCCGTCGACGGTGAACGTGACGATCGAGAGCGGCTCGTCGAGGTCGTCGAACAGGTCGTTCGCGTTCGCCTCGCCGGTGTCGATCAGGTTGACCGTGACGTCGCCGCGCAGCCACGGGGACAGGTCCGCCTCGATCTCGGGCAAGCGGTGGATGAGCGCGGCCCGGATGGACTGCTGCTGGGCGCTCGACAGACGCCTCGGCTGCCGGAAGTTGCGAAGCGCCACGGTCTCGACCGCGGCTCGCTCCTCGTCTCCGACGAGGGCTTCGACTTCTTCCGGGCTGAGGTTCTGTGCCACGACGCGTTCCGTTGCTACTGAATCATGAGGCCGATCGGGAGGATGCGCATGATCCGGCCTCGGACGCCGATCTGCACCTCTCCTTGGAAGGACTCGTTCAGGTTGCTGGTGTCGATGAAGACGACTCCGCCGTCGGCGGAGATCACGCGCACGTCGAAGTCGCCGGATTCGAACGAGGTCTTCGGACCCTCGTCGATCCACATCTCGCTCGACTCCGAGTCGACGTGCAGCACGTGCATGTCGAACTCTCCGCGGAACGTGTTCTCGTCGCTGGAGAGGCCGGGGCGCAGGCCGGAGGCCTCGTCGAAGTCCCAGGGCAGGCTGGTCGCGCCAATGTGCACCGGGAATAGAACGGGGTCGAGCGCGTCGCGCAGCTCCGCCATGAAGGTGGATTCGTTCACGTTGCCGTAGATCTCGTCGAGCGACTTGCGCGACGCAATCTGGAACACCGTGTTGTGCAGGGCGGGGAGGTACAGCTCGTCCAGGCCGCGCGTCTGCATGTACGTCGCGTCGTAGGCGAAGTACGCAGCCTGCGGACTCATCTTGAGGTAGCGCGTGCGGCCAGCCTCCTCGATGTTGCAGGTGTACTCGCTCTCGAACAGCGAGATGTTGTACGGGCCGGCGAGCCGGCGAGTCTCGTGCTTGGAGGGGACGGCCATCATCGCAGCGAGGGCTCCCGCGGCGATCACGCCGGCGGCGCCACCCCCGAGCAGCAGAGCCTTCTTGCTGCGCTTGGGAGCCTCTTCCTCTTCTGCGACTTCCTTTGCTTCTTCCTCTTCTTCAGCCATGGCTCCTACTTGTCGGCACTTCGGGGCTTGGGGGTGACCAGGCGAATGTCCACGGAGCGGTTCGCTTGCCCATCGCTGGGAAGCTCGCGTAGCCAGGCGCGGGCTTCGAGCCGCGTGGGCGAGAAGCCGAACTCCTCGATCAGGTAGCTGCGGACGGCCATGGCCCGCCTCGCCGCCAGCCGGCGGTGGTTCCCGCCGTGGCGCGGGCCGGCGTCCCCGGCGTGGCCCTCGATCAGAAGCGTCTGGCGGGCCTTCGGGGCGAGCGACGGACCCAGCATCTGCAGGTAGGCGATGCCCTCGGCCGGGATCTCGGCCGAGTCGGCCACGAACTGCACGACGTTGGGGTAGGTCAGCTCGTCGTGCGGCTGCAGCGACTCGAGGTGCTTCGTTCGGATCAGCTCGAGGTTCGTCGTCTCGAGGATGTTGTCGAGCCGCTCGGGGTCGACGTCCTGCGGTACGTTGAACTTGCGCCGGACGTGCTCGAACACGGACTGCTTCTCCTGTCCGGACAGGATCCCGTCGAGGCCGTGCGACTGGATCGCGATGATGAACGAGCCGACGCCCTTGGCGACGAGTCCGGCTTCCTGCTCACGCGACATCGACACGAGCAGGATGAAGAACGTGAGGATCAGCGTCATCATGTCGCAGAACGACACCATGTACGCGGGGGGCGCGGCCTTCGGGCTGGGCTTGAACTTACCCATCGGAGCCCTCCTCCAGCTGCAGCTTCAGAGCGCGCGCTTCGCTGAGTGAGAGGATGCGGACCTCGATGCGGCGGTTGAGCCGGCGCCCCTCGGGCGTGTGGTTGTCCTCGCGGGGCCGGTCCGAGCCGTAACCCGAGATCTGGAGCTGTAGCGCGTCGAGCTCGCTGCTCGCGAGCATCAGGTCCGCCACGGCTTCGGCCCGCGCGAGGCTGATCGATTCGGCGTTGGGGAAGCGCGACGAGGGCCTAAAGGTCTCGTCGGTGTGCCCCTCGACGACGACCATGTGCGGATAGTGCTCGACGATCGTGCTGAGCTCGCGGATGGCGGTCTCCAGGTAGGGCGGGATCTCGGCGGAGCCCGGCGCGAACGAAGCGCGCTCGTCGTAGCGGATCAGGAGTCCGTCGGCGACGGCGTTCAGGTCGACAGCTGCGTGCTCCTCGTCGGGCTTCGCACCCTGCAGACTCAGGTCGTCGAGGAGGTCCTCCGCCGGCCGCGTATGGGGCAAGGCGGCGCCGCGCAGCGCGTCCATGGCCGCCATGAAGTCGACGTCCGGAGGCTCGGTCATCGTGTCGCCGGTGTCGTTGCGCAGCGTGCCGGCCGAGCCGGTGAGGTTGCCCTGGGTCTGGAACGCGTCGTACGTCTCCATCGTGCTGAACGTCATCAGCAGGATGAAGAACGTCACCAGCAGCGAGATCATGTCCGCGAAGGTGACGATCCAGTCGGGTGCGCCAGCGGGCGGTTCGGCTTCCTTGACTCCCAAGGCAACGCTCCCGCGCTCACGCTTCGACGAGCTCGCGCACGGTGGGCGCGAGGAAGCCCTTCAGCTTCTCCTTGATCAGCGCCGGCTTCTCACCGGACTGGATGGCGACGATGCCTTCGATCATGAGATCGCGCAGCAGACCTTCGCTGCCGGCGAGCACTTCGAGCTTCCCGGACAGCGGCAGGAAGAGCATGTTCGACAGCATGGCGCCGTACAGCGTCGTCAGCAGCGCCGTCGCCATGCCCTGGCCGATCATCGACGGGTCGGAGAGGTTCTGGAGCATCTGCACCAGGCCGACCAGCGTTCCGATCATTCCGAAGGCGGGCGCGAAGGCGCCCATCTGGTCCATGATCTTCTTGCCGGTGCCGTGGCGCGAGCGCTGCCAGTCCGCTTCGAGCACCATGATGTCGCGGACGGTCTCGGCGCCGAAGCCGTCGATCACGAGCTGGATGCCCTTCGAGAAGAACTTGTCGTTGACCTCCTCGAGCTTCGCTTCGAGCGCCAGCAGGCCCTCCTTGCGAGCGAGGTTGGCGTACTCGACGATGCGCTCGATCTCTTCCTCTGGAGTCGCCGACTTGCGGAACGCAGTGACCAGCATGACCTTGCTGATCTGTTTGATGTCCGACATCGGGAAGCACATCATCGTCACCGCGATCGTGCCGCCGAAGACGATCACGATGGACGGGTAGTGGACGAAGATCCCCACGCCGCCAGGACCGAGCGCCATCGAAGTCACAACGAGGCCGAAGCCGAGCACGACTCCAATGATGGTTGCGAGATCCATGGCGGGGACGGGGAGAGACGGGGGGACGAGCGCGACCGAGGTCGTTGCGTCTCTTATCGGCTTCCCGGCCCCGGAGCTTGATGCTCCAGGGGCAGGAACTTTGGACCTAAGTTATGGATTCACAGTGGCTTGTGGTCACTGGCTCTACAGCTCGGCGACCTTGGCGGTGCTCCGGTAGGCGTCCGCGTACTTCTGGCGCGTCGACAGCGGAGTCATCAGGCGCAGGATCTCGCCGGCCTGCTCGTCGCCGAGCTCGCGCAGAATCAGCGCAGCGTCCTCCGGCGATTCTTCGGCGAGCATCTTGGCGTTCACCTCGGCCTCGCCCGACTTGTAGAGCTTGGCGAGGTCCTTCCAGCCCTGCAGCTCGCGCTCGAGCTTGGCGGCCTCGTCGCGGGTGAGCTCGGCCATGCGAAGTTCGATCGAGCTCTCGAGCGCCTCGAGCTTGGTGCGCAGGTCGGCGAGCTCGGCCTGACGCTCACGCAGTGAACTCTCCCACTCGTCCAGCTCGAGCGACTTGACCTCGAGCGACTCGCGCTCGATCGTCATCTCGCGCAGCTTGCGCTTGAGTTCGTCCTCGAGCTTGCGCAGCTCGGTCGCCTTGAAGGGCGACTCGATCATGAAGGCACCCAAGAGGCCGGCGTTCGCTTCGAGCAACTCACCTCCCGTCGGCTTCTTGACCTCACCTGCCTCGTCCCTGGCGACCGCGGGGTCGCCAGGCATCGACTCATTGACCTCGGGAGCATCGACGAAGCTGCTGAGGATCGCGACCTCGTGCAGCGGAGCTCCGGACATGAGAGCGATACCGACGTAGGTCCCGGCGAACAGCGCGAGGCCTCCGGCTCCGATCAACGACTTCTGGACGATCTTGTTCATGGTGGGTGGGCTGCTGTCTGTTGCGTGGGGCGAAGTGTTCTGGTGTCAGGCGCCGCGGCGCCCGCGGCGCTTGAGAGCGAGCGTGGTTCGCTCGATCGCGACTTGATCGGTTTCGGAGGACTCGGCGCGCTCGCGGTCCCGGCGGTGCTCCGTTCGTGCGGTCTCTTCCAGCCGCTTGAGTCCCTCGAGCTCGGTGCGCACGGCCTGCCACGGAGTGCGCAGCTCCTCGGTCTCCTGGTGCGCCTGGTCGAGGCGCACGCGCAGCTGGTCGCGGAGCCGCTCCATCGACTGGATCGCTTCGAAGGCGTGGAGCACCCGGCTCGGATCGAGCTCGCCGCAGGCCTGGACCTGACGCTGGTACTCCATCGCGCGCTCGATGTCGGCGCCGGCGGCGAGCAGCCGGTCCTCGATGCCTCGCTCGACGGACAGGGCGGCCTGCCAGCTCGCGCGGGCGATCTCCTCCTGGGCCTTGCGGACGCGGGCGAGCCGCCCGAGCTTGAACTCGAAGCGCTTCACGCCATCCCCTCCAGGTCGGAGGTGATCAACTCGAGCAGTGAGACGCTCTCCTCGAACGCGCTCGTCTCATCGGGCTTCTGCTGCAAGAAGGCCTCGAGCGCGGGCATGCGCAGGATCGCCTCGTCGAGCTTGGCATTGCTGCCGGCGGCGTAGGCTCCGATCTCGACCAGGTCGCGACCGTCGCGCCACGCGGCGAGCCAGCTGCGGACCTTCGACGAGTTGGCGATGTGGTCACTGGACGCGAGCGACGGCATCAGCCGCGAGAGGCTGCTGAGCACGTCGACCGCGGGGAAGTGCCCACGCTGCGCGAGGTCGCGGCTGAGGAAGACGTGCCCGTCGAGCAGGCCGCGCAGCGTGTCGGCCACGGGCTCGTTCGGGTCGTCGCCATCGAGCAGGATCGTCAGCAGTCCGGTGATGCTGCCCTTCTCGGTGCGGCCCATGCGCTCGACGAGCTTCGGCGCAGTGGCGAAGAAGCTCGGCGGGTAGCCGCGGATGGTCGGCGGTTCACCTGCGGCGAGGCCGATCTCGCGGCAGGCGCCGGCGAAGCGGGTGACGGAGTCCATCACGAGCAGCACGTTCTTGCCCTGGTCGCGGAAGTGCTCGGCGACGGTGACGGCTACGAACGGCGCCTGGTAACGCTCGATCGGCGCGCGGTCGGACGTCGCCACGACGAGCACGGCCTTCTGCTGGCCGACCTCGCCGAAGACGTCGTCGATGAACGAGCGCACCTCACGCCCACGCTCGCCGACGAGGCAGACAACGACCACATCGGCGTCGGTGCCGCTGGTGATCTGGGTCAGGAGCGACGACTTGCCGACGCCGGAACCGGCGAAGATGCCGAGTCGCTGTCCGCGGCCGACGGTGTTCATGCCGTCGATCGAACGCACGCCGGTCTGCAGCGGCTCGACGATCGGGGGGCGGCCGAGCGGATCGGGCGCAGGCTGGCGGACCTCGCGGAACTCGCGCGAGCGCACCATCGGCTGGTGGTCGAGCGGGCGGCCGAAGCCGTCGATCACGCGGCCTAGCAGGTCATCTCCAACGCGGATCGCGAACGACTTGCCGAGCGCAGTGACCTGCTGCATCGGCGCGATGCCGTCGAGGTCGCCGTGGGGCATGAGCAGCGTGCTCTGTCCGCGGAAGCCGACCACCTCGGCGTCGATCGCCCCGCGCGAGCCGCGGTCGATGCGACACATCTCGCCGAGCGCGGCCGAGACGCCGAAGGCCTCGACCAGCACGCCGGACACGATGTCGACGTGCCCGCGGAACTTCGCTCGCGCGCCGTCGCGAATGATCGCGCTGCAGAGCTCGATGTCGCTCATCGGTACATGGCCTCGTGGAGGTTCTCGCGGATGGTGGCGAGGCAGGCGTCGATGTCGCGCACCAGTACGCCCTGGGCGGTCTCGAGATGCACGTCGGCGCGTCGCACCGTCGGATCGGCCTCGACCACCGTCCCCGTGCGGAACGAGACCTCCTCCAGCGCGGCTGCGTCCTCGGGGTTCACGCGGAGGGTGTGAGGCCCACCAATGCTGGTCTCCTCGAGCACCGACCGAACGATGGCCTTGATGTCGTAGTTGGCTTCCTTGAGCTCCTTGCGCAGGAGCTCCTGCGCGATCTCGACGCCGATCTGAGCCGCGTGCTCGGCGAGTCGCGTGAGCATTTCGTCGCGGTCCGTAGCGATCGCAGCGAGCGCGCGCTCGAGGCACTCGATCGGCCCCTGCGTCGCGAGCTGAAAGCCCTCGGCGCGCAGGCGCTCTTCGTACTCGTCGCGACGCGCGGCGGCCAGCGCGTCGAGCGTCCGGTTCGCGATCCGCACCCCGCTGGGGGGCGCGGAGACGCGCAGGGAGAGGTTGGAGGCGTCGTCCATCAGTCAACCATCTCCTCGCCGCTCCTTGCGGGAGCGAAGTCCCCGGAGTCGATCAGCGTGTGGACGGCGCGCAGGATCTCGGCGCGCGCTGCGAGCACCTCGGACATGGCGACGGGACCGGCGAGCTCACGCTCCTCGATCACCATCGCCTTGACCCGTGTACTCAGGTTGTCGGTGATGTTCGCCTCGATGTCGGCGGCGCAGGCCTTGAGTGAGATCGCCAGCGTCCGCGTGTCGACGGAGGCGAGGATCTTCTGCATCGAGCGCT
>CAYGST010000083.1:0-1220 GCA_964352415.1 uncultured Planctomycetaceae bacterium
CGACGCGCTCTGGGCCGAGCTCGAGGCGCTCCACCGGCGGCGCGAGTGAGGGCTGCGCGGACGCCACGGCGCCGGCAGGCGGTGCGCGACGCGGCCCGGACCGACCGCGCTACGCCTTCTCGATCAGCTCCGTCCGCTTCGTCTCCAGCGCGGTGACCTCCGCGGCGACGCGGTCGCGCTCGGACTCGACCCCGCGCAGCACCTGGCCGAGCTCGTCCTGCGTGCGGCGCGCCCCGGCGAGGGAGTCGTGGATCTTCGACTGGACGATCCAGTCGATGACGAGGCAGTCGAGGAACAGGTCCGCGAAGCCCTCGAACTGCGAGAGCTCGACGCCGACGGGCTCGGAGATCGCCGTGTCGGTGAGCTCCCTGCGGAAGCGGCGCAGCTCCTGCTGGGCCTGGTGCACGAGCTTGCGCGCCTGGTCGATGTGGGAGTGCTTGAACACGGTCGACACGGCGCCCCCGCCGACGAGGTCCCAGGTGCCCCAGCCCTGCGCGCGCCCGAGGCTCGTCAAGACCTGGTCGACGGTGGCCTCGGCCTTGCGCCCGGCCGCGAGCGCCTCCTCGAGCTCGGCCAGCGCCGCGCGCGCGGCGCTCACGTCCCGCGTCAGGTCGATGAGCCGGCTGGCCTCCGGCCCCGGGGCGCGGCGGATCGCCGCCTCCTTCTCCGCGACGAGCCGCGCGCGCTCCGCCTCGAGGTCGCCGAGCTCCGTCCGCTCCGCCTCGAGCGCGGCGATCTCGCCCTCCAGCGCCTCCACCGCGTCCGCGGCCTCGTCGTAGCGCAGCTGCGCATTCAAGAGGTCCTGGCGCTCGGCCTCGAGCTGCGACTCCAGGTCCTGCAGGATCGCGTGGAAGATCGCGCGCAGGCTCCAGCCCTCGAGCCGGCGCACGTCCGCGTCCTCGCGCTCGAGCTGGTCGAGCAGCTCCTCGCGGCGGGCACGGCGTACTTCGAGGTCGGCGCGTGCGCCGACGAGCAGCGCTTCGACCTTCTCGGCCCGGGCCTCGCGCTCGGCGAGCGCCTGCAGTTCGCGGTTCAGTGCCTCCATCTCGCCTCCTCCGGGCGCGTCGTTCGCGCGGGACGTCCCGCAGGGCCGCCTACCGACCGCCGCGCTTCTTCTTCGAGGCCCGCTTCGTCTTCTCTACCCGCTTCGCCGTCTTCGCGCCCTTCGCCTTCGGCCGGGCGTCCCGGCGCGGCTCGCCGAGCTCGTCGTTGAGCGCGAC
>CAYGST010000083.1:1230-12855 GCA_964352415.1 uncultured Planctomycetaceae bacterium
CGCGAGGCGGCGGGCCAGGGTCGCCGTCACGCGGTCCCCCGCGCGCAGCTCGAGCGTCGCCATCTCGTACTTCCCGCCCGGCGTCAGGCGCGGCTCGAGCTCGAGCAGCCGCTGCCCCCGCCAGAAGCCGAACAGCACGCGCTCCGCCTCGGCGCGGATCAGCAGCGCCGGCCCCTCGTGCGAGTAGACGAGGTGGCCGTAGCGGATCGCTTCCTCGAGGCCCCGCGTCGCGAGCACCGCCTTGCGCAGGCGCGTCACGACCTCGAGGCGCCAGCCGTCGAGGGCGGCGACGTAGTCGTCGGGGTCGGTGAACTCGGACTTCATTCCGTCAGCCCCCGCCGTCGGGGCGGGTCGAGGCCCGCGTCCGCCGCAGCACCAGGAGACTCTGGACCAGCCCGCTCCCCCCGATCAGGACGAGGATCGGGCCGATGGCCAGCCCGGAGAGCCCGATGAACCAGGTGAAGCCCTCGCGCCAGGCGAGGTAGGCGCAGCCGCACACGAGCAAGCCCGTCGCCAGCAGCAACAGGCCGAGCAGGGCGTCCCTCGGCTCCCAGCGGTCGTCGTTCGTTCCCCTCGCTTCGTCCATCGCGTCGTCACCTCCGCCGGCGCCTTCGCCGCGCGGCGTCAACGCTTCACCTGCGCCTGGGAGATCAGGTGGCTGACGATCCGCCAGCGGCCGTCCTGGCGCTCGAGCACGCGCAGGTGATGGATGTGTCGGTCGAGCATGCGTGTGCCTTCGGAGGTCTGCTGCCCGGCGCGCACGAGCTGGCTACGAAGCAGCGCGATGTCCGGCGCAAGGAAGCGCACGTCCTCGTACTCGTTGCCCGCCGAGTCGCCCGCCATGACGAACGGCAGGCCGAAGATGAAGGTCAAGCCCTCGCGCAGCTCGTCCTTGCCCTGGAAGCGATCGCCGAACGCGTTCGTCCAATCGCAGTCCTCGGCGTAGTCGGCGATCGCGAGCTCGACGTCCACCTCGGCCCAGCCGCGGTTCCAGGAGTCGAGCGTCGCGACGACGGCGTCGCGCTCCGCCTGGGCGGGCGGCGTCGCCGCGCACGACGCGACGAACAGGAGCAAGAGGGTCGAGAAGGTGAGCGACGAAGACGAACGGATCATGGCTCCTCCGGGGTGCATGGACATCGCGCACCACAGGCCGCCGGTCCCACCGGACCGCGCCACGGTCCGCGCGCTCCAAGTCTATCGCTCCGCCTCGCCCCTCCCCACTCGCTTCAGTCCCGCGCTTCGCCCTCACGCAGCGCGAACGCCCCCAGCCGCGTCCAGACGTCCTCGTCCAGGTTCGCGACGAGGACGTCGTCGCTCAGGCCGTCTCCCAGGGGAGCAGGCGACGCCACTCCGGGACCCCGCTCCTCCCCACCACTACGGGCAGCCGAGCGTCGTCGGCGTCCACGCTCCGAGCACCGCGCCCGGCACCTTGCGCACGGCGAGGACGACCATCGGGTTCGTCTCGGTGAAGAGCACCCCTCCACAGGGGATCGTCTCGTCGGAGCTCACGTGCAGGCTCGTCACGCTCAGCGACACATCCGTCACCTCGACGTCGTACCCGCTCGTCAGGCGCCTTCCGATGAACACGGCGATCAGCGTGTTCCGGGACATGTCCACACTCGGGAGCGGGGGCTGGGGCTGCGCGCCCGCGGTGTGCAGGTCCCAGAAGTCGCGCAGCTCCTGGGCCGTGTTCATCACGACGACGCCACCGGTCGCATCCAGGTTGCCGAGCGGGTGGCTGCTGTGGGTCGAGTGCAGGATCTCGACGACGGGCGCGAGCGAGTTCGGCGGCAGGAAGTCGATCCGCAGGGCGTCGCTCGTATCCGTTGTGCTCGCCGTCCGGAACCAGAACTGGAAGTTCCAGGTCGAGCCCGGGGTGATCTGCGCGGCCGGGTTCGGCGGGGCGAGGTAGTCGAGCGCCTGCACCGCGCTGCCTCCGCCGGTGGGGACGACCCCGAGCCGCCAGATCGGCGCGCCACCGCCGAGGCAGAGGACGCCCGCGCCGAGGGGCGTGGGCGGCTGGGCCTGCGCGCTCTGCAGGAAGATCCCGGTCGCGCCCCCCGGCAGGCCGTCCGCCGTCAGGACGAGGTCGCCGGAGCCGCCGTTCACGCCGAACTCGGCGCTGCCGGTCGCGAACAGCGTCGCGCCGCCTGCGCCGCTCGAGCAGAAGCGCGTCACGCCGCCCTGCGCAGTGGCCTGCGACGTGAACGACGTGAGGAGGACGAGGGCGGAGAGGAAGGAAAGGACGCGCATGGAACGAGGTCGGTCTCGGAGGGACTGGAGGCCGCGGTCGAGGATTGCGGCTCCCCGCGCGAGCGGGGCACGGAGGGCTGGCCGCTCCTAGGGAGCCCCGGCAGCGGAGTCACATCGTTCCGGCCCCCGACCCCCACGGGGATCGCGGCGTCGCCGGCGGTGCCTTCGTCCTCAGCGCGCGTCGCCGCGCGACACCGCCAGCCGGAAGCCACCGCGTTCGCCCTCGCGCACCTCGACGCGCACGCCCGCCTGGGCGTCCTCGACCGTCTCGCCCGCGCGGAACAGCGCGTCGTAGAGCGCGATGTACTTGCGCGCCAGCTGCGGGTGCAACCCGTCGTCGTCGGGCCGGGAGGGCATGACCCGAATCGGTCCGCCTCCCGAAGGCGTCGTGACCGAGACGCGGTACACGAGCACGCCGGGCTCGGGGTGCGCGTCGCTGAGGTGACGCACCTCGAGGACCAGCGCCTCGGTCTCGGAGGTCGGCAGCACGACGCCGCGCGTGCCTTCCTTCGAGGCGATGTGCGCGAGCTCCACGGTTCGCTCCCCCTCCGTCACGATCGCGAAGTCGGCGTCGTCGAGCCAGCCGAGCTTGCGCTTGTGCCAGGCGAGGTAGTGCCGCGAGTGCTTCTGGAAGCCCATCGGCGACCAGGAGCCTGTGTGCAGGTGGTGGCTCTTGTAGGCCTCGTTCACCGGCGCGTAGCTGTAGAGGTCCGGCAGCCCGAGCACGTGCCCGGTCTCGTGCACGAGCGTCTGCCAGCCCCAGTCCGCGCCGCGCACGTCGTTGCCGAACGTCACCGCGTGGCGAATCTCGTTCCCGTCGGCCCGAAAGCCTCCGGTGCTGTGGGCGTTGAAGGTCGGCGAGTTGAAGACGCCCGGGGCCTCGTTGGCGACGACGTAGATCAGGTCGTACCCCGCGAAGTCGACGTCGCCGTCCGCGGCCGTCACGACCTCCTGGACGTAGCGCTTGTGCGTGTCGTGCTTCGAGCAATCGTAGCCGGGCTCGATCGAGGCGCCCTTCATGTCGTACCACTCGAAGTGCGGCGTGACCTCGAGCGTCAGCTTGCCGTAGGACGACGCCGCATAGAACTCGGCGGCCCCCGGCACGAGGAGCTGGTGCAGCTCCTCCATCGTCTCGTCCTTTTCGCCGTCGGAGAAGCGCGCGAAGAGCATCACGGCCTTCAGCGTCCCCGTGCCGGAGGGGTGCAGCGCGGCATTGGTCGGACCTTCCCCGAGATGGATCGTTCTCGGAGCTCTCAGGCTCAACAGCTCGCCGTCGAGCGGCGCCTGCGCCGACAGCGCGATCACGGACACGGCCAGCCACAGCGGAGTGCGATTCATGGACGCCAGCCTAGCGCATGAACCGCCGCCAACGGATCCATGACATCAGCCCAGGACGTTCGGGTTCAGCTGCCAGAGCGCGTAGTTGAGCGCTGCCGCGAAGCTCACCCACAGCAAGTACGGAACGAGCAGCGCCCCCGCCAGCGGCCGTGCGCGCCAGAAGGCGAGCGTCGTGAGCAGGATCAAGAGCCACAGCAGCACGATGTCGACGAACGCGGCGCCGCCGAGGCGCCACGCGAAGAACAGCCAGCTCCAGAGTCCGTTGAGGACGAGCTGCAAGGCGAACAGCCCGAGCGAGCTGCGCCGCGCGCGAAGGCCGCCCTCGCGCCAGACGAGCCACGCGGCGACGCCCATCGCCGTGAACAGCGCCGTCCAGACCGGCCCGAACAGCCATGCCGGCGGCGCCCAAGAGGGCTGCGCGAGCTCGCCGTAGAACGACTGCGCCTGGAACGATGCGGCCGCGCCGACGGCGGAGACGGCGTAGCTCAGGACGAGCCAGCCGATGAGGGCGAGAGCGGAAGTGCGCTTGGAGCGAGTCGTCATCGGTTTCGGTTGCAAGGCACGAGCATCGTACGGATCAGGGCTCCGCGCCGACATCCCGCTCGTCCGGCACGGCCGGCTCGGCCAGCCGGCCGAAGAACAGGACGTAGCCCTCGGGGTCTCGGACCTCGAAGCCCCGCAGTCCGTCGTCGCGATCGCCGAGGGCCACGTGGAGCGCCGCGCCGCGCGTCTCGAACTCCTCGGCGAGCGCGTCGGGGTTCGCGACGTGCACGAACGCGTCCCACGGCGCCCACTCGTGACGCGTGAGGTTGGGCTTTGGCCCAACGTCGTCCGCGACGGCCTTCAGGAGGAACTGCACGGAGTCGCGACCGACGATCGCGAAGAAGGGCGACTCGTTCGGCAACGCGTAGCGCAGCTCGAAGCCGAGGCGCCGCGTGTAGAACTCGACCTCGCGAAGAACGTTCTTCACGATGAAGAAGGGGGCGACCGGTCCTATGCGTTGAGCTTCGGGCATCGAAATGGCTCTCGTCTGGGTCTCGGTGAGCGCCGCACCTGGGCGCGTGCACGTGATCACCGATGCTCCGCCAGACGCCCCCGGAAGTCGAGGAGGCGGGCGAGGCCGTGCAGCGTCTCGACGCGGCTGTACTGCGGAGCGTGCTCGGTCAGCCGATTCGTGCTCTGCATGTCGCCTGCCTCACGCAACGCCTCGACGGCGGAGTCGGAGTCTACCCGGAACCCGTCGAGGACGCCGCGCCCCTGCACATCACGACCACGTCGTACCCGCTCTCCCGGTACTCCGCGGCCCGCTCGCCCAGGAACGACGGCGCCTGCCCGTCGGCGAGCGTGCGGAAACCGATCCGCCCGTAGAACGACTGCAGTTGCGCAAACGGGACGCACAGGCACACCCGCTCCCGCGGCGCCTCCCCGACTTCGTCGAGCAAACGCGAGCCGACGCCGCTGCGGTGGCGAGGCGGACGCGACCGTCGTCGTACGTCGCGGGTCGGAGGTCGTACATCATCGCTCGATCGGTACCGTGGCGGGCGGTGGCTCGCGTCAGTCGCCCACGTAGCCCAACATCTTCAGCCCCTCGAGCACCTCCGCGGTCGATCGGCTCAGGGAGACCGACAGCCGGACGCCTCGGAGGCGCGCCTTCTCGCCGAGCAGCGCGCGCACGTCCGCCATCAGCAGCTTGCCGAACGCCGCCTCCTCCTCGGGCAGGCTCAGCTGGTCGAGGTACGCCGTCGCCAGGCGCCGCCGGAACGCGCTCTCGATCGCCTCGCGGTTCTCGGCGACGAGGGCAAACAGGTCCTCGTCCTCGAAGTGCAGGCAGTACGTCACGTGGGCGTCCCAGAGGCGCCCGTCCACCCGCGCGAGAGCGGGCTCCTCCTCCCCCCGCATCGCGAACGCGCCGACGTCGACCAACCGGCCCCCTCGGCAGATCTCATCCGGCTCGTGCGGCACCGGCGTCGGGCTCGCGGTCCGCGGCGCCTCGCTACAACCAGCCACCAGGGCTCCGACCAAGACCGCGCCAGCGCTCACACGGACGAAGCGGCGGCGTCGCCCTTTCCGAGCGGGGGCCGGCCGCAGCGGATGCAGGCGGTCGCGGACGATGGCCCCGACCATCCGCTCGTGCCACTGGACCACCTCCGGCACCTGCGTCGCGTCCGCGCCGAAGTGAGCATTGACGCAGGCGCAGCCGCACAAGCAGGTCGTGTCGTCGTCGCAGCCTTCGCAGGGCGCGGCAGAGACGAGCGCCTCCCGGCGCGGCAGCGCCTCGAGCCCGTCGTCGACGTGGCCCAGCCGCGTGGTGGCGCAAGCAGAGTCGACCGACAGACGGTCGCACGGGAACAGCTCGCCGTCGGGCGCGACGGCGAGCTTGCCCGGTCCGACGCCGCACTGCGTCGTCCGGAGAGAGACTCCGGTGGTCAGCGCGCGCAGGCGTGGGTCGAACTGATTCAGCACGAAGGGGCGGCCGGCCCGGCGCTCGGCAGCGTAGATCCGCGCGAGCTCGCGGTAGGTCGCCTCGAGCCGCGCCCTCCCCGAGGAGGCCCACTCTGCGTAGAAGTCGGGGCTGATGGAGACGCGCCGCAGTCCAAATTGCAGGAGAGCCTCGATGCGCGCCGCGAGCTCGCCGCAACCCTCGGGTGTCGCCACGAACACGACGCCCGGCTCGATGCCGACCGCGCGCAGGCGTCGCGCCGCCCGGCGCGTACCGCGATCGTCCACGTCGTGCGCGCTCAGCGCGACGGACACGTCGAGCCCTCCGAGGTAGGCCGCGACCTCCTCGGTCACCGGATCGCCGCTCGTGGTCAGGGCGAAACTCGGCGCCGTTTCGCAGGTCCGCCGCGCGTGGTCCGCGACCTTCCGGAGCAACGGGAACTGCAGCAGGGGCTCTCCGCCGAAGAAGCCGATCTGCAGCGGCCCGCCCCTTCGCGCCCGCGCCAGGTCGATCGCACGACGGGCGACGTCGAACGTCATGGCCCCCGGACGACGCCTGTCGGCGTAGCAGTAGTCGCAGGAGCGTTGGCAGGCGTCGCCGAGGGTGAGGAAGAGCTGCATGGTACGTCGGGTCGAGGGCGCTGCGCTGCGTGACGTCGTCGCGGGCGCTCACCGGAGGCGCGTCGACCGAACTCAGCTGGGTGCCCCCAACGTACCCCGACGCGCCCGACACCGGGACCCTCATCGGCCCACGGGTGCGTGGAGTTTCAGCGCTCCGAGCGGAACTCGAGCCCCCTGGTCCCCGTTCCCGGCCCGCTCCAGGCGAAGCGCGCGTCCTACTGGAAGTCCAGCTCAGCCAGCACGGCCGTGGCGCGCTCCAGGTCCTCCGGCGCGACCAGGACCTTGGCGAGGCGCGTGCCTCCCATGGCCTCCAGGACCGAGTCGAAGCGGTCTTCCGAGTACTGCGCAGGGATGCCCCTCGCGAGGAGGCGCGAGGAGCTGCGCGCCGCGTCCTCGCGGTCGCCCAGGAACACACAGACGGATCGGTTCTGGCTCATGTCGTTGCGCGTTGGTCGATCGGCGCGAAGAGCACGGCGTGCGGCTCACGTCCGTGACCTCCACGCGCGCGCAGCGCGTCCCTTCAGCGTACATCGCCGCGCCCGACTCCGGGCAGGGACGGCACGGAGTCCCGCTGAAGCAGGTGAAACGCGCGCGATTGCTCGCACCGAGGGCGAGCTCCCGCCGCCAGTAGGGGCCGAGGCGCGACGGTGAGAACTCCGCCCGCCTCGCACTGAACTCTGCTCGCAATGTCCCCGTGGGCACGACGCCCACACAACCCATCGAGGAACTCTCCATGAGACTCTCTCTCGCTCGACCGCTGCTGCTCGCGCTGCTCGGCGCGGCAGTCGGCTCCGCAACCGCGAACTCCGTGTTCGCCATGCAGGGCTGCCCGACCCCCGACTACCTGGAGGTCTGGGTCGATCCCTTCCGCGGCGACGACGCCAACGGCGCTGCCGCCGTCGGCACGCCGACGCTTCCACTGGCCACGCTGAACGGCGCCATCACCGTCTTGCGGGGTGCAGGCGCCGACCCGACGACGAACGGCATCGTGCACGCGCTGCCGGGTCTGTACGCCAGTGACAACCCGACGCCGCAGACCTTCCCGATCGAGATGCGCCCGTACATCCACCTGCAGGGTGCGGGTGCGAAGGAGTGCGTTCTGCGCGTTCGGCCCGGGCCCACGACCTTCACCTACTCGCCCTACTGGCCGTTGACCACCGGCTTGGGCAGGCGACCGGGATCGACCATCGCGGTCGACTTCACGTTCCAGACCCAGCTCGCGTCGCCCAGCATGTTCGACGGCTTCACGATCCAGGGTGCCGACATCCAGGTCTACGCCGAGACCGAAGCCGGGTCGCGCAGCGGCATCGTCTCCAACTGCGTCTTCGACATGCGGCACGGTGGGTACGAGCTCCTCGAGGGGCCGTTCTTCGGTGTCATGGTCGCGGCGATCTACTTCGGCGAGAACGGGATCGACTACTTCGACATGCCCTTCTACCTGTTCAACAACACGTTCCTGCAGGGCGTGCTGTACGGGGAGGACGATGTGGACGTGGACCTCTCGCGCCCCGACAGCGTGGCCATCTGCAACCTGAACGATCCGGCTCCGCCGTGCTCGTTCCCCATCTGCCTCGAGGATCCCGACCCGACGATCCGCGGCGTCAGCGACCTCCACATCCAGAACAACCTGATCCGGTGCCTCGACGGGGCGCCGCGGACGGCCATGCTGGGGATCGGCAGCGACGACACCCAGGTCATCGTGTCCTCGCGACCGGGGACCTACGACAGCAACGCCTTCGACGCGGCGATGGTCGGTGGAGCGAGTGTCCCCGGAGGGGTCTTCTCGTCCGCCATCCCGCTCGACGCCGTGTCGGGTGCCGTGCTGACGCCCGTCCCGGCGGTGAACCTGACCGCAGCGGACCCGGGCTTCGTCGGGGAGTTCCTGAGCGACACCAGCGCGCCCCCGGCGCAGATCCGCGACGCCCGTCTCCTGCCGGACTCCGTCCTGCTCGACATGGGTGCCTCGCCCGCCTGGGATGGCGGCTGCACCGCCCCGTTCCAGGCCGGCAACCTGCTGCTGTACACCGACGTCACCCGTGACTCGGCGCTCTCCAGCTTCGACTTCGACGGCGATGGTCACGGCAACCTGCGCATCGTCGGGGACGACGTGGACATCGGATTCCACGAGATCGACATCGTCACGCAGGCGGGCAGCTTCGGCAACGACACGAAGAGTCACCACCTGCCCTACGACACGACCCTGGGCGTGGACTCGCTTGGGATCCCGCGCATCCCCGCGGGCACCCCGAACCGTGACTACGTCTTCGGTGCGCCGACGCTCTTCGCCCACCTCTCGCAGATGTACGGGTTCAACCCGGCGATCGGCCAGGTCTGGACGACGACCGGTCCGTGGACCCACATGCCCGGCAGCGTCGCGTTCCCCACGAACGAGATCGCTCCCGGAGCTCCGATCGGTCTCCCCGGTCTGGAGATCTGGCTGGACTTCTTCGGTCTCTTCACGGGCCTGAACCCGCAGCAGGCGGTCAACGCCGGCTCGTTCAGCACGACGCTCGTGCCGTGGACCAACCTCGAGTCCGGACAGGTTCACGGCCCCAACGTCTTCCGCTGGGTCCTGGACGAGAACGTGACGTCGGTGCCGGCCACGCACTTCACGCAGCAACTCGTGCTCTTCAACGCCCTGCTGGGTCAGTTCGTCGGCGCGAACCACCTGGCCGAGTACCTGTAGCACGACGCCCGTCGGCCGAGCGGTCGGCCGAGCTTTGGGCCTTCGGGACGGCGCCCCGCACTCGCGGCGGGGCGCCGTCCCTCGCTGTCGTTCGGCGGACTACGGAGCCGCGGCTGGCCTCGCGGCCGGCCGTCCTTCACGATGGGGTCCGAGGGACGCGCTCCCGTCCGGCCGAACCCGTGAACCGCCGGCGGCGAGCCAGGATGGGTGGACACGCCCGGCGCTCGGAGCGCTCCACCCACGACGCGTCAAGGCGTCCCCAACGCTCCAACACCATGCCCGATCACGACCGCCCCGAGGACGAGCACTCGCTCGCCGGCCGCCTTCGCAAGACCTTCGGCGACGACGTCGATCCGGGCGTCGAGCTGCCCGAGGATCGCCCACCGACCAGCGACGCCCCCGCGAGCGATGAAGACACGGGTCGCCGCCCCCGGTCCGGCACCGTCGAGCGCCTGAAGGCGCGCGTCGTCGCCTCGACGCGCTACCGACTCGACGGTGAGATCGGGCGCGGCGGCATGGGCGCGATCCTCGAGGTCTGGGACGAGGACCTGCGCCGCACGCTCGCGATGAAGGTCGCGCTCGGCCGCGACGGCACGGGCTCGTCGAGCGCGGACGATCTGGACCCCAAGCTCGTCGCGCGCTTCCTGGAGGAGGCCCAGGTGACGGGTCAACTCGAACACCCGGGCATCGTCCCCGTCCATGAGCTCGGTCTGGACGACAACGGACAGGTCTACTTCACGATGCGGTACGTGCGGGGCAGTGACCTCGACGCCGTGTTCGCGCTCGTCGACGAGGAGCGCGAGTCCTGGTCGGTGACGCGCGCGCTCGGCGTGCTGCTCAAGGTCTGTGAAGCGATGGCCTACGCCCACAGCAAGGGCGTCATCCACCGCGACCTCAAGCCCGCCAACGTGATGGTTGGACGCTTCGGCGAGGTCTACGTCATGGACTGGGGCCTGGTGCGGGTCCAGGGCCAGGAGGACCGCCACGACGTGCGCGTCTCGAAGGGCGAGGGAACGCAGACGCAGCTCGACGCCGACCAGGCGCTCGCGATCGGGCGCCGCGAGGACGTCTCCGGTTCGAACCGGGACGAGCTCTACACGATGGATGGCGACGTGATCGGCACGCCGGCCTACATGTCGCCCGAGCAGGCGCGCGGCGAGCTGGAACGCCTCGACGCGCGCAGCGACGTCTATGCGATCGGCGCGATGCTGTACCGACTGCTCGCCGGGCGCCGCCCCTACGACCAGGAGGCAGGCGCGCTGGCGACCTTGCGCGCGCTGCTCGATGGTCCGCCGGAGCCGCTCGACGACCGCTGCGAGGCGCCGGGTGAGCTCGTGGCCATCTGCGAGAAGGCGATGGAGCGCGAACCGGCCCAGCGCTACGACAGCATGCTCGACCTGGCCGACGACCTGCGCGCGTACCTCGAGCATCGCGTGGTCCAGGCCTACGAGACCGGTGCCGTCGCGGAGGCGCGCAAGTGGGTGCGCCGCAATCGACCGCTCGCGGCGGCGCTGGCGGCCGCGGTGCTCGCGCTCGTGCTGGGACTCGCCGCCACCTGGGTGCTCAAGAACGAGTCCGACGCGAACGCCGTGCTGGCCGCGCGGCGCCAGGGCGAGGCCGAGGACTCGGCGCGGATCGCGGAGGAGCGGCGCATCGAGGCGCTGGCGTCCGCCGAGCTGGCGCGGGAGCGCGGGGCCGAGGCGCTGGCGGCCGCCGAGCTGGCCGAGGGGCGACGTGTCGAAGCTTCGAACAGCGCCGAGGAGGCCCGCCGCCAGGCGCAGATCGCGAAGGAGGTGAACGCGTTCCTGAACAACGAGCTGCTGGCAGCCGTCGCGCCCGAGAACATGGGGATCGACGTGACGATGCGCGAGGTGCTCATCCTGGCCGCCGCCCGTCTCGCCTTTCAGATCCAGCTCGAACCCATCGTGCGCGCCGAGCTGCACACGACGATCGGCAGCACCTATCAGCGCCTGGGCGAGTACGAACCGGCGCGCGTGCAGTTCGAGCGCGCGCGCAAGTATCGATCGGAGACGCTCGGACCGAGCGCGCTCGACACGCTGGCGAGCGGGATCGACGTCGCCGGGACGTGGCAGGAGCTGAACCGCGTGGCGGACGCTGCGGAGCTGCTCGAAGACCTCGTCCCGACGCTGGAGCGCGAGGTCGGCCCCGACCACCGCGCGACGCACGAAGCGCGCGGGATGCTCGCGACGATGTACGCGGACCTCGGTCGATTCGCCGAGTCCGCCGCGCTGCAGGAGGATCTCCTCGCGAGGGAGCTGCGGCTGTTC
>CAYGST010000084.1:0-2857 GCA_964352415.1 uncultured Planctomycetaceae bacterium
CTGCTAGAACAGGAACGTGCAGATGACCAGGAAGCCGCAGAAGAGCAGGGCGGGGCCGTCGTGGCGGGCGGTCTGGATGAGTTGGGTCATGGCGTCGAAGAAGGTCTTGGCCCCGGAGGGCGTGGTGGACTCGATAGGATTCGGAGTGCTTGGCGTCCGCGTCCTGCGGAGCCCTCGATAGCGTGATGCGATACCCGGGGCGGCTTGGAGGTGATGTCGTGGTTCCGCACCGCCCCGGGCTGGCTTGCATCCCCGTGAGGGGGACGTTCGCCTAACAGACACCGAATCTATCGGTTCGGGGGACCCGAACAGGTCCCGAACCTGGAAAAAGCTGGGGCGTCGTCCTGGTGGCGGGACCGGGACCCGCCGTGAGGCGGCCAGGCGGGTCTGGGCGTGCCAGATGGGGGGCGACCGCCCTGGCTCCGGATGGGCTCGAGGGGACTTCCCGCGTGGGGGCAGAGCGCGCGTTCGGCGGCCCGAGGCAGTCGCCTGAGGCCGGCGGTCGAACTGCGAGCCGCGTCGAAGTTCGCGGCGGGGTCACCCGCGGCGAGGCTGGGTACGACTCGCCACGGAAGAACGGACTCTTTCAGCGGAAGAACGGACTCGCGGAGCGCGCGGGTCGAACATTCGTGCGTCCGCGACGGCACCGCTCCTGCCGGTCTGCATGCGCGAAGCGCGGTGCGCTGCCTCGGATGCCGGGCTATCATCTCCTCTTCCTCTCCACGGCTTCGCCGACGACGTCCTTTGAGTTCCGACCATCCCCTCGGGTTCGAGCGCTACCTCACGCGCTTCCAGACCCGTCACGTCCCGGCGTACCGCTTCGACCTGGTTGTCCTCGGCGGCGGCGTCGCCGGTGGCGTTGCTGCGCTGGCTGCCGCGCGCCGCGGCCTCGAGGTCGCGGTGTTGACGAAGGGGGGGCTGCGCGACGGGAACACCCGCTGGGCGCGGGGGGGCCTCGCCGCCGTGCTGAGTCCGGAGGACTCCTTCGACTCGCACATCGCGGACACGCTGAAGTGCGGTCGCGGGCTCTGCGACACCGAGGTCGTCGAGCGTATCGTGACCGGTGGACCAGAGGCGGTCGAGCTCCTGATCTCCCTCGGCGCCGAGTTCGATCGTGCGCCAGGCGGGGAGCTCCTGCTCTCCCGCGAAGGCGGTCACTCGTTCAAGCGCATCGTCCACGCTCGCGGGGACTCGACCGGCCTCGAGATCCAGCGAGCGCTGACCGATGCGCTGCGCGCCGAGCCGCGCATCACGCTCTTCCCCGACACCTTCGCGATCGATCTGCTCGAGAGCGAAGGCTGCGTGACGGGTGTCCTGACGAAGACGCGTAGCGAGAACCTCGTCGTCTACTCCGCGTCGAACGTCCTGCTCGCCACCGGCGGCGCTGGGCACATCTACCGGGAGACCACGAACCCCGTCGGGGCGACGGGCGACGGCGTCGCGATGGCGCTGCGCGCAGGCGCGCAGCTGCGCGACCTCGAGTTCGTCCAGTTCCATCCGACCTGCCTCTACATCGCCGGCGCCGCGCGCGTCCTGATCAGCGAGGTCGTGCGCGGCGCTGGCGGTCGCCTGGTCGATCGCGACGGCATCGCGTTCATGCGCGAGGCGCACCCCGACGCCGAGCTCGCGCCGCGCGACGTCGTCAGTCGCGCCTGCTTCCGTCGCATGGTCGAGACCGGGGACACGAGCGTCTACCTGGACCTCTCCGACGTCGACGGCGACCCGCACGCGATGTTCCCGAACATCGGGCGGACCTGCCGCATGTTCGGCATGGACATCGCCCGGGATCCGATCCCCGTGCGCCCGGGCGCCCACTACCTCGTTGGCGGCGTCGCCGCCGACGCGGAGGGCCGCACGAGCCTGCCCGGCCTGTGGGCCGTCGGGGAGTGCGCTTCGACCGGGCTACACGGCGCGAATCGGATGGGGTCGAACTCGCTGCTCGAAGGCCTCGTCCTCGGCATGCGCGCGGGCGAGTCCTTCGTCCGCGACGTCGTTCCCGTGTTCACCGACCTCGCCTACGAAGGGGGCGCGCGGCGCCGCGTGCACACCGGCGACCCGACTGTCACCGTCAACATCGAGGACCTGACCTACTCGCTCAAGTCGATGATGTGGCGCCAGATGGGCGTCGAGCGCAACCACGTCGGCATGAGCGAGGCGGCCGAGAAGATCGGATTCTGGCAGAGCGTCGTGCAGGACCTCGCCGAGCCCAACCTCGGCTCCTGGACGCTCCTCAACATGCTCACGGTCGCCCGCATGGCGACCCTCTCTGCCCTCGCCCGCGAGGAATCGCGCGGCGTCCACTTCCGGCGGGACTATCCGGAGACGCTCGAGGCGTTCCACGGACACTCCCTGCTCACACCGAGGCTCGGCGGGACCCGGGTCGAGAGCGTCTCGCTCGAACACGTCCCGGTCGCCTCCGCGCGCTCGGCGCAGAACCAATGAAACACGATTCGACCCCGACCGAGTCGCCGGTCGAGCGCGTGCTCGTCTGCGGCGTCCTGCTCGGAGACCAGAAGACGGAGCACGACGGAGAGCTCTCCGAGCTCAAGGGCCTCGTGCAGGCGGCGGGCGGCGTGGCCATCGGGCCGCACATCATCCAGCGCCGCGAGCGCCCGCACGCCGCGACGATGTTCGGCAGCGGCAAGGTCGCCGAGATCCACGAGGAGGTCGAGGCGCTGAAGCCCGACGTCGTCGCCGTCGACAACGACCTCAGCCCGGCGCAGGGCCGGAACCTGGAGAAGGTGTTCTGCTGTCGCGTCATCGATCGCTCCGAGCTCATCCTCGACATCTTCGCCAGCCGCGCGCGGACGCGGCAGGCGCAGCTGCAGGTCGAGCTCGCGCAGAACGACTACCTCGC
>CAYGST010000084.1:2867-12807 GCA_964352415.1 uncultured Planctomycetaceae bacterium
CTGGCCGAGATCGAGCGGCGCAAGCAGCGCGAGGTGCTCTCGCGCGCGGACCGCTTCACGATCGGCCTCGTCGGCTACACGAACGCCGGAAAGTCGACGCTGATGAACCAGCTGACGGGCGCCGGCGTCCTCGCGGCGGACATGCTGTTCGCCACGCTCGACACGCGCACGCGTCAGTGGACGCTCTCCGACGGGCGCACCGTGCTGCTGTCCGACACGGTTGGATTCCTTGGCCGCCTGCCGCACCACCTCGTGGCTTCGTTCCACGCGACGCTCGAGGAGACGCTGTACGCGGACCTCCTGCTGCACGTCGTGGACGCCTCGCATCCCGACGCGGCCGAGCAGATGGCCGCGGTCGACGACGTGCTCGCGGGGCTCTCGCACAGCACCCGCTCCGGCATCCTCGTCCTCAACAAGGTCGACCGCGTGCAGGACCCGATCGAGCTGCAGTACCTCGCGCAGGGTCGCAGCGAGCGGATCGTGAACATCTCCGCCAAGACGGGGGAGGGGGTCGATCGGCTCGACAGCATGATCCGCCATCTCCTCGACGCGCGCTCCTCGCTCCTGCGCATCTTGCTGCCGCTGGCGGACGGTCGCCTGGCCGCGCAGGTCCGACGCCTCGGCCTCGTGCTGGAGGAGGAGGTGCACGGCGACACCGAGCTCGAGTTCCGCGTGCGCATGGATGAGGGGGCCCTCGGCAACCTCAAGCGCGAGGCGAACGGCCAGCTCGTCTACGAGGTGCTCGAGACGGCGCGCGCGCCGTTCTTCGAAGAGGGCTGAACGCAGCGCGTCGCGCGCGCCCCCCTGAGCGCAGCCTGCGGCTCCGCTCAGGGGCGCTCGCGGCCTTCGGGGAACAGTCGTTCCCAGGCCGGCAGCTGGATCGTCTGCCCTTCGCTCAGGGCGTCCGGGCTCGACATGCCGTTGTACTCCGCGACCCGCTGGGGGATCGGCGGGCGGCCGGAGCCGTACCACTCCTCGCAGATCTTCGACAGCACGCGGCCGCGCGGGACGACGTAGTCGAAGTCCTCGTCGGGAGCGGGGACGGGGGCCGGAGGCGTGTCGATCCGTCGCCCGCCATCGCCCTCGGTGTCGAAGAGGAAGGGGAGCTCCTCCAGCAGGAGCTCCTCGTCGACGGCGAGCGGGATCTCGACGTCGGCGGGCGGAGCGCCGCTCGGGCGGCCGATCACCAGCTCGCCCCAGCTCTCCTCACGCTCGCGGAGACCGCTCGGCGTGTTGCGCAGGGTCTCGCGCTCCGCGCGCACGCCGTCCGACCAGCTCGTCTGCCATTGCCACGCCCCGGCGCAGAGGCCGAGGAGTAGCAACAGGCCGACAAGCGTACGCACGGTCGTTCAGGCCATCAGGCGGCGTTGCTGGCCTTCGCGGCCGGCGCCCCATCGTCGCCACCACGGCGGCGCGCGGCGAGGCGCTCGAAGAACATCAGCGCCGGGCTGGCGACCGCGATGGAGGAGTAGGTGCCGACGACGACGCCGAACGAGAGCGCGAAGGCGAAGCCCTCGAGCACCGAGCCGCCGCCGTAGTTGAACGCGAAGAGGATCAGGACGGCGATGAGCGTCGTGACCGACGTCAGCAGCGTCCGCGACAGGCACTGGTTGATCGAGATGTCGAGGATCTCGGACAAGGGCTTGTCGCCCATGCGCGGGCGGTTCTCGCGGATCCGGTCGAAGACCACGATCGTGTCGTTCAGCGAGTAGCCGATGATCGTCAGGAAGGCCGCGATCATGGGCAGCGTGATCTCGGCGTTGATGATGTGGAAGTGGTCGCAGATCGCGAGCGCTCCCAGCACGATCAGCACGTCGTGCAGCAGGGCCACGACGGCCGCGAAGCCGAAGGCGTACTCTGCGAAGCGCACGCGGATGTACATGACGATCGCGAAGAGCGAGATCAGGATCGCGAGGATCGCCGAGTCGCGCATCTCGCCGACCACCTGGGCTCCGACGACAGTCGCCGACGGGATCGGCTGCGCCAGGAGGTAGGTGTTCCCGCTCGAGTCGGCCTTGTTGGTGAACAGGTTGCCGAGGTTCGCCGGCAGGAGCGCAGCGCTCGTGACGGGGGAGTCCGTGGTCGAGAACTCGTAGGTGCCGGGGAATCCCGCCACCTCGCTCACCTGCACCTCGCCGAAGCCGCCCGCGGCGAGCGCCGCCTGGAGGTCGGTGGTGGCGTGGGGCTCCTCGAAGTAGAGGCGACCGCGCGCGCCGGCGCCGTCCATCGAGGCCGTGATCGGCCCCTTGGCCAGGAGGTCCTCGAGGGCCGAGCGGATGTCGTCCTCACCGGTCGACTCGGCGCCGGCCTCGATGTTCTCCTGGGAGACGTCGACGAGCGACTTGTAGGTGATCCGGAAGCGGCGGTAGCCGGTCTCCTTGTCTCCTGTGCTCTCCAGCGCCACGACGTCGGCGGACTCGCCGAGCGCGCCCTCGATGCCGGCGATGCGCTCGCGGACGAGCTCGATCTTCTGCTGTTCCTCGAGGTTGACGGTGACCGTCACGCCGCCGACGAAGTCGATGCCCATCGTCTCGGACTCGGGCAGCGAGACGAACAGGCCGACTCCAGCGACGATCAGGACCGCGGAGACCATCAGGCCGTACTTGGCCTTCTCCATGAACTTGATGCTCGTCTGCTTGACGATCTGGCCCATCTTGAACTCCGTCGTGCCCCGCTTGAGGGAGCTCTCGACCATCACGCGCGTGATGACGAGGGCGGAGAACACCGAGGTCAGGATGCCGATCATCAGGGTCGTCGCGAAGCCGCGGACCGGACCGGTGCCGAGGTTCCACAGGATGATGCCCGTGATGAACGTCGTCAGGTTGGCGTCGATGATCGTGACGAGCGCGCGGTTGAAGCCATTCTCACAGGCTTGCGGGAGCTTGCGCCCGCGGGCGAGCTCCTCGCGGATGCGCTCGTAGATGAGGATGTTCGCGTCCACCGCCATGCCGACGGTGAGGATGATGCCCGCGACGCCCGGCAGGGTGAGCGTGGCCTGCAGGAAGGCCATGACGCCCATCAGCATGAGCAGCGCGCTGAGCAGGCTGAGCGCGGCGAAGAGGCCGAGCTTGCGGTAGTAGAGCACCATGAACACGAGCACGAGCACGAGCCCGAGGATCGCGCTGGTGAAGCCCGACTTGACGTACTCGTCGCCGAGCTTCGCGCCGACGCGCTCGGAGTGCTCGAGCTCCGGCTTCACGATCAGGGAGCCCGACTTCAGCACGCGCACCATCTCGTCGCGCTCGGCCTCGGTGAAGCCGGTGCTGCCGCCTTCGATGATGAAGCTGCCGGGCAGCCGGTTCTTGATCGTGGCCATCGTCACGGCGACGTCGTTCAGGACGATCGCCATGAGGTTGCCCTTGTTGTCGCCGGTGAAGTCACCGAAGGCGAACTCCTTGTCACTGGCGATCGAGAGGCCGACGGCGGGGTAGCCGTAGGTGTCCTGCGCGGGGTTGACGTTCTTGAGGTCGTTGCCCGTGAAGCTCCACTCCTGCTTCTGGTTCCAGAGCGCCGTCAGGGGGCCGTCCGTGCTCTCGCCCTGCTCGTCGATGATGCGGCGCGGGAAGATGCGCAGTTCCTGGAGCGGGCCGGGCGTACTCGCCAGCTCCTGGTTGTAGGTCGTGATCGGCGTGTCGGGGTTCGCCTGTTGCCAGGCGTTCGCCTTCTCGAGCTCGGCCGTCAGGTCGGTGCCGGGCGGGAAGTCGTCCGGTCCCGCGCCGATGTAGAGCTTCATCGAGCCGGGGTTCTCGATCAGCGACTTGATCGCGTCCTCGCCCTTCAGCTCGACGAGGAGACCGGCGGCGTGGCTCATGCGCGTCGTGCCGTCGACGCCACGCTCGACCTCGAGCAGGAGACCCTCGCGGCGGGTCTCGTAGCGCGCGCGCTCGCCCTCGACCTGGATCGTTCCGCCCGTCGTCGGGAACTGAGCCAGAAGCTCGGGGCTCGCCGTCTCGATCGTGATGGAGCCCTGGGTCGCGTCGATCGCTTCGGCGAGCAGCGCGGAGGCCTCCGAGCCCGTCACGTTCGCCGTGCTCGGGATCTCGACCACGAAGCGCTCGGTGCCCTGCGCGACGAAGGAGGCCTCGAGGACGCCGTTCGGATCGACCCGCTCGCGGATGATCGACAGCGTCTCAGCCAGCAGGCGCCCGGTGTCCTGCATGTCCTGGTTGCTGATCTTGCCCTCGGCGAGGGCCTGCGCCCAGTCGATGCGATAGACCAGGCGCGTACCGCCCTGCAGGTCCAGGCCGCGACGGAACGGTTCCTCCGGCAGCACCATGGACAGCACCGACAGGAACAGCAGGACGAAGATCAGGGTGGTCTTGCGACCCAGGTTCTCGGTCATGAGATGGAGTGCCGGCGCGTTGGCCAGCGGCGGGATGCCTCGGCGAGTCGATGGCGATTCGTGAATGGATGCGCAGAGCGCGCCCGGGCTGGCCCGCGCGCGCTCTCGAGTGGGGGGGAGTGGGCTACGCTTCGCCCTCGCCCTCGTCGGCTGCGGGCGCGGGCTTGTTCGCCGCGCGCTCGGCCGCCTTGGCCTCTTGGGCCGCGACCAGGGTCGCATCGCGACCTTTTTCGCGGCGGGCCTTCTCGCCGAGGAGCTCCTTGACGCGCGTCTTCTTGCCGACGCGATCGCGCAGGTAGTAGAGCTTCGAGCGGCGGACGTCACCGCGGCGCACGATCTGTACGTCCTGGACGCGGGGGCCGTGCAGCGGGAAGATCCGCTCGACGCCCTCGCCCTGCACGATGCGGCGGACGGTGATGGTCAGGCGGATCCCGCGGCCCGTCATCGCGATGACGGTGCCGTTGAAGATCTGGACCCGCTCCTTGTCCCCTTCGCGAATCAGGTAGTGCACGTTGACCGTGTCACCGACGTGCACGCTGGGGACGACGTCCTTGCCGTTCTCGGCTTCGAGAGTCTCGATCAGGTTCATCGCAGAGGGGGGCGCGCGGTCGCGCCGGAAGAGTCGGGGTTTGAGGGGTCAGGTATCGTCGTTCTCGAGCGGCGCGGCCGGCGTCCGATCAGGACGCCGGGGCGTCGGAGCGATCGGGTCGGTCGGGCCTGTCGATGAGGTCCGGTCGAGCGCGCCGCGTTCGCTGGCGCGCTTGTGCTTGTCTCCAGTCCTGGATGGACCCGTGATTGCCGCTGAGCAGCACGTCGGGCACCTCCAGTCCGCGGTAGGCGCGGGGGCGCGTGTACTGCGGGTGGTCGAGGCCGCCTTCGGTCTGGAAGGACTCCTCGATGGCGGAGTGGTCGTTCCCGAGGACGCCGGGGAGGAGGCGGGCGGTGGCCTCCAGGATCGTGAGCGCCGGCAGCTCGCCGCCGGCGAGGACGTAGTCGCCCACCGAGACGCGCTCGAAGTCGCAGAGCTGGAGGATGCGCTCGTCGAAGCCCTCGTAGCGACCGCAAAGAAGCAGCACGCGCTCCTCCGCGCCGAGCGCCTGGGCATCGGTCTGGTGGAACGTCGAACCGCCGGGGCACAGCATCAGCTTGCGAAAGGCGCCGTGGCGCGCTTCGAGCCACTCGACGCACTCGACGATCGGCTCGGGGCGCAGCACCATGCCGGGGCCGCCGCCGAACGGGCGCTCGTCCACCGTGCGGTGGCGGTCGCGCGTGAAGTCGCGGAAGTCCACCAGCTGGACCTTCACCGCGCCCTTCTCCTGAGCGATGCCGAGGATGCTGGACCGCAAGTACGGCTCCAGGGTCTCCGGGAACAGGGTGAGGATGGCAAAGAACGTCACGAGAGGTCCGGAGTGGTGCCCCGGAGGCGCGGCCACCCCGCGGAGCCGAGGCTCGACGGGGCACGCCGTTCCGGGGCCGAACCGCCGCGAGGGCGCTCCTGACCCAGGAAAAGGCCCAGCAGGGTAGACAGGCACCCAGCGACTGGTCAAGAGTCTAGGCCCACTTCCAGCGGTCGCTCCTCTTTCTTGGGGGTGGCCGCTCGAGCGTTTCTCCGGCCCCCCGAGACCCGTGTTCACCGGCATCGTCGAAGGCTGCCCCTCCGTCCTCCACCTCCAGCGCCAGGGCACCGGCCTGCGCCTCTGGATCCCCGCTCCGAGCCCCGCCTGGGCGGTCGTGGAGGGGGAGAGCGTCGCGGTCTCCGGCTGCTGCCTGACCGTGGTCCACGTCTGCGGGCCGCTCCACGGCGGCGACGCTCCCGCCAGCGGTGTCGCTCCGGGTGAGCGCCTGCCCGAGGGGACCCCCGGGGCCACCATGGTCTTCGACCTCTCGGCCGAGACCCTCGCCAGGACCCACTTCGGAGACCTGGAGGTCGGTGGGCCCGTGAACCTCGAGCGCGCCATGGAGCTCGGCGACCGGCTCTCCGGCCACCTCGTCTCCGGCCACGTCGACGGCGGCGGCACGATTGTGGCCCGCCGCGACTCCGGGGACGGGGGCTGGGTCTACACCTTCGAGGTCGACGAGGGGCTCGAGCGCTACCTGATCGAAAAGGGCTCGATCACGCTCGATGGCATCAGCCTGACCGTTGTCGAGCCGCGGGGCCGGCGCTTCGACGTGGCCCTGATTCCCGTCACGCTGGAGGCCACGAACCTCGGGGCGGCCGTCGAGGGCCAGCGCATCAACGTGGAAGCGGACCTGGTCGGCAAGTGGATCGAGAAGCTCGTGGCGCCCGTACGCGACGCCTGAGGGCGACCGGGCCTCGCAGCGCCGCGGGGGGCGCTCCTCTCCCTGGCCACGGAATCCTGTGCCCGCGGCCAAGGACGGTCATCCAGCGGGGCGGCCGCTGACCCCGGTCCGTACAATTCGCGGCCGCGTCGGGGGTCCGGCGCGACCTCGCCGCGTCTCGACCCAATCGACATGACCGCTCCCTTCTCGCGCCCGTGGCCCTCGATCGGCCTGCTGCCGCTGGCGCTCGCTTCGCTCGCCCTCTCCTCCTGCCAGATCGGCCCCGACTACGTCGAGCCCGACCTCGAGCTGCCCGACGCCTGGCAGATCGACCTGCGGAGCGACGCCGAGGAGGAGGCCTCCGGCGTCGAGGCCTGGTGGACGTCGTTCGAGGATCCGGTCCTGCGCGAGCTGATCGATCGATCCAGCCGGGGCAGCCTGGACCTGCAGGTCGCGGTCGCGCGGTTGCGCGAGGCGGCCGCGGTGCGCGGCATCTCGGCCTCCGAGTGGTGGCCGCAGGTCGTCGGCGACGGCAGCTACTCGATCACGAGCCCCAGCGAGAACGCCCAGCTGTTCATCCCGCCCGGCGTGGACCTCGACCAGAACATCTCGACGATCGGCGCCGGCGCCTTCTGGGAGATCGACGTGTGGGGGAGGATCGCGCGCTCGGTCGAGTCGGCCGACGCCGGGCTGCAGGCCTCGCTCGAGTCCTATCGCGACGTGCTCGTGATCCTCCACGCGGAGGTCGCGGTCACCTACTTCGAGATCCGCACGCTGCAGTACCGGCTCGACTTCGCGCGCGGCAACTCCGATGCGCAGGAGAGCACGCTGGGCCTGACCCGGACGCGCTTCGACACCGGCATCTCGGGCGAGCTCGACCTGCGCCAGGCGGAGCTGAACCTCGCGACCACGAACTCCACGATCCCGTCGCTCGAGTCCGCCATCGCGCAGCAGCGCAACCGCCTCGCCGTGCTACTCGGTGAGTACCCCGGCGCGGTCAACGAGCTGCTCGCCGAGGACAGGCGGCTGCCCGAGATGCCGAGCGCGCTCGAGATCGGACTGCCCGCCGACCTGATTCGTCAGCGACCCGACGTCCGCCAAGCGGAGCGTGAACTCGCAGCGCAGACGGCGCGCATCGGCGTCGCGACGGGGGAGCTCTACCCGACCTTTTCACTGTTCGGCGATCTGCGGCTCGAGTCCATCAGCTCCAGCGACCTGTTCGACTCGGACAGCGTCTCCTACGCCTTCGGCCCGCAGTTCAGCTGGAACCTGTTCAACGCGGGCCGCGTGCGTTCGCAGATCGAGGTCGAGGACGCCCGCACCGAGCAGGCGCTTATCGGCTACGAGCGCGCCGTGTTGTTGGCCGTCGAGGAGGTCGAGAGCACGATGGTGGCGCTCGTCCGTGAGCGCGAGCGCCGCGACTTCCTGTCGCAGGCCGTCGACGCCGCCGTGCGCTCCGTGGAGCTCGTCGAGACCCAGTACAAGACGGGTCTGACCAACTTCCAGAACGTGCTCGACACGCAGCGCTCGCTGTTCCAGCAGCAGGATGCGCTGGCGGAGAGCGAGGGCGAGATCGTTCGCCTGCACGTCTTCCTGTACCGCGCCCTCGGGGGCGGCTGGCGCTCGACCGCGGAGCCGCCCGCGGAGGGCGGAACCGAGCCCCAGCGGACCTGATCCGTCCTCCTCCCCGCTTTCACGAACGCGGCGCTCGAAGAGCGCCACCCGGCACGACCCACCCGCGCTTCCACCGATGAATCAGGTCCACCGCACCCTCGCCCTCGCGGCGCTCACTCTCCAGGCCGTCTCCTGCGCCGAGCCGCCCGCGCCGCAGCAATTGCCCCCGCCGCCGGTCGAGGTGGAGCTGCCCGTCGTTCGCGACGTCGTGACCTACCAGGACTTCACCGGGCGCACGGCTGCGGTCGCCTCGGTCGAGGTGCGCGCGCGTGTCTCCGGCTACCTCGACGCGATGCACTACGACATCGCGACCGATGTGACCAAGGACGAGCCGCTGTTCTCGATCGAGAAGGACTCCTACCAGGCGCTGCGCGACTCAGCGGCCGCCTCGCTGGCCTCCGCCGAGGCGAACGCGAAGCGCGCGCAGGCGGACCTCGAGCGCTCGAAGATCGCGGTCCAGTCGAATGCGATCAGCAAGCAGGACTACGCGCTACGCATCGCGGAGAGCGACATGGCCGAGGCGTCCGTGCTCGAGGCGAAGGCGAACCTCGCGGACGCGGACCTGAACCTGAGCTACTGCGACGTGATCGCGCCGATCACGGGGCAGGTGAGCCGCAACTACGTCGACGTCGGGAACCTCGTCGGCGGACTCCAGGCCACGCTGCTCTGTGACGTGGTCCAGATGGATCCGATGTTCGTCTACTTCGAGGCGAGCGAGTCCGACGTGCTCAAGCACATGAAGGACAACCAGAACCGCGGGACCCAGCGGCTCAAGAACCCGATCCGCGCGCTGCTCGGCCTCGGCAACGAGAAGGGCTTCCCGCACGAGGGCCTGATCGACTACGTCGACAACCGCGTCGACTCGAACACGAGCACGCTCGAGATCCGGGGTACGTTCGAGAACACGGACCGCGGACTCTTTCCCGGGCTCTTCGCGCGCATCCGGATCCCGGGAGAGACCCTCGAGGACGGTGTTCTCGTCCGCGAGGAAGCTGTCGGGACGGACCTCGGCGGCAAGTTCGTGCTGACGGTCGACGACCAGAACGTGGTCGGCGTCGCGCGCGTCGAGCTGGGCCAGATCGAGGACGGCTACCGCCTCATCCTCTCCGGCCTCGAAGCCGGTCAGCGCTACATCGTGGAGGGCACGCAGCGGGCGCGGCCCGGGATGCCGGTCACGGTGATGAACGGTGGCTCTCCCCGAGGTGCTTCCGCGCCGCCGGCTGCAGCCGGCGAGAGCGGAGCCGGCGCTGCCGACGGTCAAGCCAGCGGCGCTGGCGAAGCCCAGGGAGACTGAGGTCCCATGTTCAGCCGCTTCTTCATCTACCGTCCGATCTTCGCGACGGTCATCTCGATCGTCTTCGTCGTCCTCGGCCTGGTCGCGCTGCCGGCGCTCCCGATCGAGCAGACGCCCGACATCACGCCGCCGACCGTCCAGGTGACCGCGATGTACCCCGGCGCGAGCGCCGATGTCGTGGCCGAGACCGTGGCCCTGCCCATCGAGCAGGAGGTCAACGGAGTCCAGGACATGATCTACATGGACTCGAAGTGCACGCAGGACGGGCAGATGACCCTGACCGTGACCTTCGAGGTGGGCACCGACATCGACATGGCGACGGTGCTCGTCCAGAACCGCGTCGCGATCGC
>CAYGST010000085.1:0-12798 GCA_964352415.1 uncultured Planctomycetaceae bacterium
AGCTCGAACCGGCGGCGCGCCCCTCTCGAATCCTGCGCCGAATCTCGACGTACGAAGCGATGTTCCGTCGATCCCCAAGCACGCCCCGGCTCCGCAGCAGCGACCTGATCTCGCCCGGCATGACCGGTCAGGGAGCAGCGCGCGCCAATCTGCGGACCGCGATCATCCTCATGTCGATCGTGACCCTGCTCGGCACGATCGGCTTCGTCGAGATCGAGGGCTGGGACGTCTGGCGCGCCTTCTACTTCACGATCGTCACGGTGACGACGGTCGGCTACGGCGACGAGGGCCTCTCCGAAGCCGGGAAGAAGTTCACCACGCTGATCCTGCTCGGCGGCGTGACCGCCGCTTCGTACACCTTCGCGACCATCGTCCAGAACTCCATCGCCTCGCAGCTCGCTTGGCGCAAGCGCATGAACAAGGACATCCAGAAGCTCCAGGGCCACACGATCGTCTGCGGCTACGGCCGACTCGGTCAGTCGGTCTGCGGCAAACTCCATCAGCAGGATGCGCCGTTCGTCGTGATCGAGCGCGACCGCTCGCACTTCGAGCTCGCCATCCGCAACGGCTACCACGCGATCGAAGGCACGGCCAGCGAGGAGCAAGTTCTCCTCAGTGCAGGACTCGAGCGCGCGAAGCACGTCGTCGCCGCCGTCGACTCCTTCGCGGACAATCTCGTCATCGCCCTCGAGGCGCGCGACGCCAACCCACAAGCGATCGTCATCGCTCGCGCCGAACGCGACTCCGACGTCCGCAAGCTCGAGCGCGCCGGAGTCAGCCGCGTGCTGTGCCCCTTCCGCTCGGGTGGACACGAGGTCGTCGACTTCATCACCAAGCCCAAGGTCGCGGACTTCCTCGCGCGCGCCAACCTGGGCGACGACGGCATCGCCCTGGCCGAGTTCCTGATCGGCAGCGGTTCTCCGCTGGCCGGACGCACCCTCGCCGACGTGGGCCGCGCCGAAGGCACGCGCGTCTCGTTCGTCGCGCTCGAGCAGGCCGATGGAACCGTCATCCTGCCGCCCCGCGGGGACCACGTACTCGCAGTCGGCGACCACCTGATCGTCGCCGGTGACGACCAGCAGATCGCCAAGCTGAACCTGCGCGCTTCCAGCAATCTGGCCGCCTAGTCGCCCCCAGGGGCGGCCCCTCAGTCGATCACGACCTCGGCCACCGGCAGGAAGCGGCGGTCGAAGCGCTCCGCGAACTCCCGCAGCAGCACCTCCTTCGAGGCCTTCGGGCGCCGGCGCACGCGCTTGCCGTTGAACGTGACGTCGAACGCCTTGCCCTCCTGGAACGCGCGGGGCGGGAGCAGCAGCCGAAAGCTCTCGATGCCCTTGCCCGCCTTCGCCTCGTAGCGGAACGGCCCGCTCATGCGCACGTCGAGCAGCGCCGTGCGCTTGTCCGCCGCCTCCTGCAGAATCGCGCGCTGTTCGTCCTCGTCCGCCTTCTTCCAGCGGCTGTTGAGCGGGATGGCGAAGTTCTCCGCGACGGGGTCCTTGGTCTCGAGCACCTCGAGCCAGTATGCGCGCCCTTCGCCCTTGCGCGCCACCGATCGCCGGACGCGCGTCGGCACGGCCTTACGGCGCTTGGTGCTAAAGAAGTCATCCCAGTCGACCGCGCCCATGCGGAACGAGTGGCCGAGCCCCTCCTGCAGGAACAGCTCCGCGTCGCTCGCCTCGCGCTCCTCGAGTCGCGCGAACACGAACTTGAGGTTGAAGATCATCCGCGGATCGTCGCCCACGCCCTGGAGGTCGCGGATCGGGAGGTCGAGGACGTTGTCCAGGTAGCGGATGTTGTTCTGCCCGTTCTGGTGGTTCACGCGCGGGCTGCCGATCATCGGCGCGATGCCGGCGAGCGTTCCCGGGAAGCGCAGCGCGAGGTCCCACGCGAGGTGTCCGCCGCGGCTGACACCCGTCGCGAAGATGGCGTCCTCGTCGACGTCGAACTCGAGCCGCGCCCAGCGCAGGGCCGCGAGCGCCGCGTCGCGCTCGCGCTGCGAGAACGCGTAGCCGCCGTTCGAGCCGGCCTCGCTCGGGGCCACGACGATCATGCCGACGCGCTCTGCGACGTCGGCCCACATCTGCGCCATGTACGACCCGTCGCCGCCCGTCCCATGGAAGGCCAGGAGCAGCGGCGCGGGCGTACCCGGCTCGTAGGACTCGGGGACGACGAGGTGCAGCTCCGTGTCCTCGACCTCCTCGCCGACCCGCAGCTTCGCGCGCTCCACGCGGCTCCCGTGCTCGTCGGGGCGAGGGGTGCCGAAGGCGCGCATCGCGGTGACCCAGTCCTCGAGCTCGACGTCGCTACGGCGCGCGAGGCTCGCCGCCCGGGAGGCGCGGGCGCTCGGGGTCTCGAGGCGAACGAGCTCCTGCAGCGCCGCTTCCAGCGGGCGGTCTTCTTCCTGGGAGCGGGCCTCCTCCTGGGGAGAGCTCGGCAGCGCGGGTCCCGCTGCGAAGACGCCGGTCGTGAGGACTCCGACCGCGAGGAGCCAGTTCGTGATGCCCATCACCGAAGCGTACCCTGCACGCGGCCGGAGTTTCGTCAGGGCTCGGTTCGCACGTCACGTGATTGTCGGCCGACCCACGTCACGGGTGCTCGGCGGCCCCCGTAGCCCGCGCCACCCCCCGGCACGCTCGCAGAACACATGGACATCCTCATCCTCGGCAACGGGATCACCGGCATCACCGCCGCCCTGCGCCTGAGAGCCAAGCAGCCCGACTGGAACATCGCCGTGATCTCCGGCGAGTCGACCTACCACTACTCGCGCCCGGCGCTGATGTACGTCTTCATGGGGCACCAGAGCTACCAGGAGACGAAGCCCTACCCCGACTCGATGTGGGCGGAGAAGCGCATCGAGCTCGTGCGCGACTGGGTCACCGGCGTTGACCTCGGCGAGAAGTCCGTCACGTTGAAAAAGGGCGGCGCGCGCCGCTACGACAAGCTCCTGATCGCCACCGGATCGAAGTCGAACCGGTTCGGCTGGCCCGGGCAGGACCTCGCCGGCGTCCAGGGGCTCTACGACCTGCGCGACCTCAAGCTGCTCTACGAGAACGTCAAGACAGCGCGTCACGCGGTGATCGTCGGCGGCGGGCTGATCGGCATCGAGCTGGCGGAGATGCTGCACTCGGCGGGCATCCACGTGACGTTCCTCGTGCGCGAGGAGAGCTACTGGAGCAGCGTGCTGCCCCCGGAGGAGTCGGCCATGGTCAGTCGCGCGATCGAGCGTGAGGACGGCCTGCGCGCGCTCTACCAGACCGAGCTCGAAGCGATCGAAGACGACGGGGCTGGCCGCTGCTCGGCCATCACGACCAAGGCCGGCGAGCGCATCGAGTGCCAGATCGTCGGTCTCACCGCCGGCGTCCGCCCGCGCATCGAGCTGTTCGAGGGCACGGACCTCCGAACCGGACGCGGGATCCTCGTCGACTGGAGCCTGCGTACCAGCGTCCCCGAAGTGTTCGCCGCCGGCGACTGCGCGGAGCTCGTCACCGAGGGCGAAGAGCGCAACGTGCTGCAGCAGGTCTGGTACACGGGCAAGTACCAGGCGGAGGTCGCAGCCGACGTCATGGCCGGCGAAGAACGCGAGTACGAAGTCGGCATCTGGCACAACTCCGCCAAGTTCCTGCACGTCGAGTACCAGACCTACGGGACGGTGCCGAACGGTCCGCGCGACGGCGTCGAGCAGCTGTACTGGGAGGACCGCGAGCGCGAGCAATCCGTTCGCCTGGTCGCCGAGGACGGCGTGATCGTCGGCTTCAACCTGATGAACGTCCGCATGCGCCACCGCGTGTGCGAGCGCTGGATCGCAGAACGGCGGCCGCTCGAGCACGTGCTCGCGCACCTCGAGGAGGCCGACTTCGACCCCGAGTTCCACCGTCGCGTCGCGCCCCAGCTGCGCAACTTGGCCCAAGGAGTGCGAGCGTGAGCGTCACCGACCTCTTCGACTACGAGTTCGACGAGGAGGCCATCGGCTTCCACGAACCGGAGACCACCATTCCCAAGAGGGCGATGCCCCCGCTGCAGCGGGGGCTGCTCGGCCTCTTCGCGCTCTCGGTCGTCGCGCTCGGGGTACAGGTCGCCGGCGAGCTGTTCGTCGGGACCTGGCTCGGCTTCGCCATCGGCCCGGGTGCGCTGGCGCTGTTCGCCTCGCTCTACTTCTGGGCCGCGTACAAGGACCTCACGCCCGGCATTCAGCACAACGGCGTGCGCTTCGACAGCCTGCTCGCGCGCGGCGCCTTCGGGTGGATCGCCGGCGTGCTCATGACGGGCTTCTACGTCGCGATCTACTTCTTCCCCGCCACGCTCGGCCACTCGGCGGAAGACGATCCGACCGGCCTCGTGCGGACCGTCGATCCGCTGGCGCAGCTCATGACCGGCGGGCCCGCCTCGCAGTGGTTCCTCTACGGAGTGCTGTACAGCTTCGTGATGGTGCCGTTCGGCGTGCGCATGTGGATGAAGTACCGCCACAGCGGGTACCACAAGCTGCGCACGCTCTCGCTCCTGTTCTTCCAGCTCGGCTTCGCGTGGCTGATCCCGAACGTGCTGGTGCGCTTCCAGCAGCCGTACATGGAGCTCAACGGCGTCTGGCCGCTCAAGCAGGACTACCTCTGGCCGTCGAAGGTCAGCGAGCTCTGGAACGGCGAGGCCGACCTCGGTCCGGTCCTGCTCGTGTGGGCGCTGCTCGCCGCCTTCGTCGCGACGCCGGTGCTGACCTACTTCTACGGCAAGCGCTGGTACTGCTCGTGGGTCTGCGGCTGCGGTGGCCTCGCGGAGACGCTCGGCGACCCGTGGCGTCAGCTCTCCGACAAGACCGACCGCGCCTGGAAGATCGAGCGCGCCACCATCTACTCCGTGCTCGGTCTCGTCCTGCTCGTGTCGGCGGTGCTGTGGATCGACCACCTGACGGACGAGGCGGTGTTCCGCGGCTTCGGCGGCAGCCTGCGCCACTGGTACGGCTTCGGCATCGGGGCGCTGTTCAGCGGCGTCGTCGGCGTCGGTTTCTACCCGCTGCTCGGGAGCCGCGTGTGGTGCCGCTTCGGCTGTCCGCAGGCCGCCATCCTCGGCATCCTCCAGCGCGTCTTCTCACGCTTCCGCATCACCACGAACGGCGGCCAGTGCATCTCGTGCGGCAACTGCTCCACGTACTGCGAGATGGGCATCGACGTGCGCGCCTATGCGCAGCGCGGTGAGAACATCGTTCGCGCGTCGTGCGTGGGCTGCGGCGTCTGCGCGGCGGCGTGCCCGCGGGGCGTGCTCAAGCTCGAGAACGGCTCGACGCACCTCGAGCGCTACGACTCGTAGCGCTCTTCGATCCAGGCGACGATCTCCGCAGCGGCGCGCTCCACGTCCGAGGTGTCGAACTCCGCGCTGTACTCGTAGTCCTTCTCCGAGTGGCGGTAGAGCGGGTCGTAGTAGCGCTCGAGCAGGATCTCGACCAGCTCGGCCTCGCGACCGTCGTCGAGGCGGGCGACGAGCTCCCCGGCCCACTTCGTCGCGCCCAGCCGCTTCTCGATGAACGGCAGCTGCAGGCGCAGCTCGGCGCGGCTCTCCTCGGTGGCGAGGTAGTCGTCGATCAGGACCTTCACGCGCTCTGCGACGGGAGCGTCGAGCCGCAGGTGCGCCCCCTTCTTCAGCGCGCGCCACACACTCGCCGGGACGATCGAGTCGCCTACCTTGCGGCTCTCCCCCTCCAGCACGCACGGGCCGGGGAAGCCCTCACGCAGCCGCGCCGCGATGCGCGTGTCGAAGGTCTTCTGGTTGCACGGCGCGAGGCCGACCATGCCGAGGATCGAGCTGCGGTGCCCGGCGTGCAGCTCGAGGTCGAGCGTCCAGCCTGGACGCAGGCGCTCGATGGCCCGCAGGACGAGCGTCTTGCCCACGCCCGTCGATCCCCGCAGTACGAAGGAGGGCGGCGCGTTCCACGCCTCGAGCGCGCCGAGCACGTGCTTTCGGTAGCGCTTGTAGCCACCTTCGAGGAGGAAGACGTCGTTCCACCCGAGTTCGCGCAGGAGGCGCGTGACGCTGGCCGAGCGCATGCCGCCGCGCCAGCAGTGCACGACCAGCGCCCCGGCGGGCATTTGGGCGACCGGGGCGATCTCGAGCGCCTGGTTGGCCTGATCGAACCCGCCTTCCGTGAGCCGGCGCACGAGGCCGTCCAGGTTCGCGGAGACGGGCGCCCGCCCCGCGGCCTCGGCGATTCCGTCGACGAGCGTGCGGATGTTCGCGAGCACGAGCTCGCGCGCCTCGTCGAACGCGGCCTGCGGCGAAGCCTGCTTGTAGAGCGTCCCGATCAGCGCGCGCTCGGCGTTGTCGAAGAGCGGACGGTTCAGCGCGCCGGGCAGGTGGTCCTCGGCGTACTCGGCCGGACTGCGCAGATCGACGAGGGTCGCGCTGGTCGAGGCCAGGACGCTCTCCACGCCGGCAGCGGGGATGGTCCAGCGATCGGCGTGGGTCGAGGGCGTACTCATGCGAAGCGCCCGGACCTCGGGTCCGGGCGCCAGGAGTATAGGGCTCGCTCGCGAAGCGAGGGGTCTCGCTAGTCGCCCTTGCCTTCGAGCTCGCTCTTGCCTTCACGCTCTCGTTCCCCGCGCGCGCCCCGGCCGCCCTGACGCAGACGACCCTCCGTCATGGCGCGGACACGTCCGAAGAACTGCGCGTCGGGGAGCTCGCGCAGGGCGGCGAGCTGCTCCGCGTTGAGCATCTCAGACTGGTCGAGGAGCTCCGTGACGCGATCTCGGCGGCGACGGTCGATCTCGATCCGGCGGTCCTTCGGGCTGAGCTCCGAGAACTCGACGTACAGACGCGGCTTCGCGTGCAGCGCCTTGTTCAGCTCGCGCAGCTGCTCGCGCTCCGCACGGCTCTCGCGCGTGCTGAGCTCGAGTCCAGGCACTTCGCTCAGCTCGCCGCGCTGACGCAGGCTCCAGACCTCGCGGAAGTACTCCTCGGGCGGCAGCGCTTCGAGCGCGTCCCAGCGCTCGCGCGTGAAGTCGGGCGGCAGTCCGTCCGCCGAGAGCTGCTGCGCCGTGAGCTGCTTGCGCAACCTCAGCACCGTGGCCATGCGCTCTTCCTGCGGGAGGCGCTCGAGCCGAACGATCTCGGCGGGACCGTAGCCCAGGGCGGCGGCCAGGTTCTCGACCGCGCGCTTGCTGATGTGCTCGCGCGTGTCGCTCTTGAACTGCTGCAAGCGCTTGAGCCGCTGCTCCGGCGGAGCGGTCTGCAGGAACTCGCGGATGTGCTTCGGGAGCTTCTCCTCGATGCGGCGGCCCTGGTCGCGGCGCGCCACCTCGACCATCTCGTTGAGGAGCTGCTCGCGGCGCTCGGCCGGCTGACTCATCAGGCGCGTGCGCTCTTCCTCCGAGAGGCTCCTCAGCAAGCGCTCGCGCTGCTTGCGCAGCCGGTTGGAGCGACGATCCAGCTCAGCGCGCTCGTCCGAGGTCATCTTCTGGAGGCTCTCGTAGCGCATGCGAATGCGCGCCTGCTGCTCCGGGCTGAGGCGCTCCCAGCGGGCGCGCGCACTCAGATCGACTGACGACGTGGACGTCCCGCTCTGCCCCGCGCGCACGTCACGCGGCGCGTCTGACACGGCGAGGCCGATCAGCGTCAGCCAGCCGCAGAGGTAGAGACCGAACTTGGTCAGGGAGGTCGGGATCTGGAGCGTCACGTCGTTGTTCCTTGCGCTGCGACCGTTCAACGGCCGTAGGGCGTGTCGGTGCCGAGCTCTTCCTCGGGCAGGTAAGCGAGCAGCACCTCGACCTCCGGCTCGAACTCGTCGGCCAGCAAGAGCTCGAGGTCTTCCTCGGCCAGCTGCGCGCCGCTCGCGGTGTCTTGCCACAGGCTGTCGTTCTCGAGGACGTCGAGCATCGCCAGCAGGTTGTCGTCCGGCTCCACGACCGGCGTGACCTGAGCGACCTCTTCGACGTCGCGGCGCGGCTCGTCGCCGCCGCCGACCCACCAGGTCGCGCCGAGGGCGGCGAGCAGCACGGCAGCGGCCGCCGCGTAACGCGGCATCGACCGCACCAGCCGCAGGCGCGGCACGCTGCGCACGCGATCGGACTCCAGGCGCGCGAGGACGTCGCGGGCCAGCTCGCGCGGTGCGACGGGCTGCGGGTCGAGGTCGAGCAGTCGGTCCAGCTCCCCTTCGACGCGAGCGCGCACGCCATCGCGAACGGAACGCGCCAGCCCCGCGGGCACGACGGGTTGCGGATCGAGGTCGAGCAAGGCGTCGAGCGCGGCCTCTCCGCGCACGCCGCTCAGGACGCGCTCCGACAGACCTGCCGGCGCCTCCGCGGAGGCCAGCTCGAGCAGGGCGTCCAGCTCGACGGGCTCGGCCGTGGACTCCTCACTCACGTGATCGAGCCTCGCCACCAGCCGCCGGACGACGTCCGGGGGCAGCTGCGGCTCGGGCAACGTCGCGAGCAGGACCTCGAGCGCTTCCTCGCGCTCCAGCAGCGCGCGGCACTCCGCGCAGCCGAGCAGGTGTTCGTGCCACGAGAGCTCCGTCAGCGACTCCGGCATCGGACGCCCTTCGAGCGCGCGGGCGAGGCGACGGCGGAAGCCGCGGCATTCGTCGTGGGTGGTCACAGGATCTCCCCCTGGTTCAGAAACGGTGCAAGCGTTTCACGCAAGGTCTCGCGCGCCCGGTGGATCAGCGACTTGATCGCCTTCTCGGACGAGCCGACGATCTCCGCGATCTCCGCGTAGGGCGTGTCGTGGTACTTGGCGAGGATCAACGCGACGCGCTGGTTCTCGGGCAGGGCCTCGATCGCGGCGCGGACAGCGCCGACGACGTCCCCGCGCTCCATCGCCGCGGAGGGGTCCTCCATCTCGGTGTCCGTGACGTCGAGCAGGCCGCCTGCGTCGTCCGAGTTCCCGAAGGGCTGGTCGAGCGAGAGCACGCCGAAGTTGCTCGCGCGCTGGGTCTCGTTGACCGCCATGTTGAACACGATGCGGTACAGCCAGGTCGAGAAGCGCGCGGTGGGCTGGTAGCGCTCGCGGGCGCGGATGACCCGCAGGAAGACCTCCTGGACGAGGTCCTCGCGCACGGGGCGCTGGCCGAGGAAGCGCGTCAGGAGCGCCCAGACCTGGCCGGAGTAGCGCTCCACGAGCTGATCGAAGGCGTCCTCCGCACCGCCCTGGTAGGCGAGCATGAGCTGGACGCCGGGGTCCTCGGTGTAATCGTTGGCCATATGGGGTGTCGCTGGGTCGCGAGAGCGCGGCGGGCCGAACCCTCTCCATCGGACCGAGTTCCGCTCGATCCGGCCAGGTTACGGGGATTCCGGCCGCTCGGCGGCGTCGGCGGGGGCCTCCCCGACGAGCGCCCGGGCGCGCTCCAGGGGCCACAGGACCCGCAGCGGCCGCCCCACGACCGCCGAGACGGGCGTCGGGCCCCAGTCGCGGCCGTCGCGGCTGTCGCGGGAATTGTCGCCGAGCAAGAACAGCTCGTCTGGCCCGAGCTGGAGGGCCTCCCCGACCGCGAACTCCCCGCGGGGGGTGTAGTGCAGGTCCCGGAGCACTCGAATCGCACTGAAGCGGGCTCGACCGCCGAGACCTCCCAGGAAGATCCTGTCGGTCGGCAGGGACATGCCCGACTTGGCGTCGTCGCGGGGGTGGAAGCGATTTCGCTCGTAGGCGTGCTCCAGTACCCGCCGGCCGTCGAAATCGACGGCGAGCGAGTTCGAGACGTTCTCGAACCCGATCCGGTGGCGTCCCTTCGCGAACTCGACCTCCGTCGTCCCGAGCTCCTGCCAGGCCGGGGAGCGGCGCCAGAGCGCGAGGCGCCCCTGGCCATCGGGGCGCCAATCGATCCTGAGCTCGAACTCGTCCCCCTGCTCACGCAATCCGGCGCGCAGAACGAACTCTCCGGAGAGCACTTCGACGTCGAACTCCAGCCGACCGTCGGCGACGTCGACGCGTCCTTCGGTCCGGCCAGCTCCAGGGACATCGAAGTGATCCGAGAGGCCGAGCCGCAAGAAGGCCAGGCCCGCCGCGGCTCCGCCTGGGACATCGCTAGCGTCGAGTTCCCAACCGGACTCGCCTGCGCTCCACCGCTCGCTCAGGCGCCAATCGACCTCGAAGTCATGGCGTGTGTCGTCGAAGATCGTGATCGGCACGGGCAGCCCGGCCTCCGAGCGCTGAATGGCGTCGTCGATCCAGAGGTCACCGCCACGCAGCTCGACCAGCTCGCCGGGGAGGCCGAGGACACGCTTCACGTAGGGCTCGTTCTCGCCGTCGGGCACGATCACGACGAGGTCGTAGCGCCGGATCGTGTCCCCGCGGCCGTAGCGGACGAGCACCCAGTCGCCGCCCTCCTCCGCGCCGTGCAGCGTCGGCTCCATGGACGGACTGTCGACGTAGTAGACGCCGAAGAAGAACGCCCGCAGGACGCCCAGCACGAGCGCCAGCCCGACCAGCATCCAGATCCAAGTACGCAGGCGCTTCATCGCGTCAGACGCCGACGACCATCCCAGCGACTGCCAGGTAGAGCGCCGTCCCGGAGATGTCGCTGACGGTGATGAGGAAGGGGCCCGCGACGATGGCGGGGTCGATCCCTGTGCGGCGGCAGGCCATGGGGACCGCGCAACCGAGGAACGCCGCGAAGGTAACGGCGCAAGGGATCGCGACGCCGATTGCGAGGGCGAAGCGGGCCCCCTCGTCATCGCCGAGCAAGACCGCCGCCGCGGTCGCCGCACCGCAGAGCATGCCGATCAGGAGCCCGACGAGGGTCTCGGACAGGAGCACGGACAGCTCGCGCTCTTCCTCCACTTCGCCGGTGGCGAACGCGCGCACGAGGATCGTCGACGCTTGGACGCCGACGTTGCCGGCGAGGCCGATGATGATCGGGACGAAGCGCAGGAGGTCTGCCTCCTTGCTCGCCTCGCCGAGCACGCGCTCGATCAGCCAAGCCGTGACCAGTCCTCCGACCACGGTCAGGCCCTGCAGCGGCAGGCGCGCGCGAACTCGCTTGTGGATGGGCAGTCGCGTCTGCTGCTCGGCCGACGTACCGATGATCTTGAGGAGGTCCTCGCTGGCTTCGTCCTCGAGGACGTCCTGGGCGTCGTCCGAGTGAACGACTCCGACCATCGCGCCGGTCTTGTCGACGACCGCGATCTCGTTGAGGCCGTACTTGAAGATCCGCAGCGCGACCTCTTCCTGGTCCATGCCCACCGGAACGGTGAACGGTTCGCTCATCACCTCGTCCACGTTCTCGTGGATCGAGTGGCGCAGGAGCTCGCGGTCAGGGACGTACCCGACCGGGTGTCGCTTGGGATCGACGACGAACAGGCCGGCGCCCGTGTCCGACTCGAGCGCCTCGTGCTTGAGCAGCTTGATCGCGTCGCCGATGCGCGTCCCCGCGTCGACGACGATGAACCCGGTCGTCATCAAGCCGCCCGCCGACTCCGGCGGGTAGGCCGCGAGCTGCCGGAGGTCCTTCGCCCTGTCGAACGCCACGTTGCGCAGCACCCGCTCAGCGACGTCGTTGCCGGACAGCGCCAGGAGGTCGACGACGTCGTCGGGCGCCATGTTCTCGACGATCGAAGCGATCTGGCGGGGAGTCAGCTGCTCGAGGAGCTGCTCGCGCGTCGAGTCCTCCGCGCACGAGAGCACCTCGGCGCGCTTCTCGAGGTCGAGAGCCTCGAACACCTCCCAGCCCTCACGGTCATCGAGGTCGAGGAGCGCTTCGGCGATATCGGCTTCGTGTAGCTCCGCGAGGACCAGAACCAGGTCCTCGTGCGAGCCTTCGAGCGCGAGCTCCAGCGTCTCCCGGGGAGAGACGCGCTGTTCTTGAAACTCTTGTTCTCGCTCGACTTCGGACACGAACGGCCTCCTGGGACGCGGTCGGGATTCTAGCGAGGGTCCTGCTCACCCCTGCGGACAAAGCGCATTCCCGCGCGGTCGTCAGGAGCTACGCGAACCACGCGCAGCGCGCACGACGCCCTCGGGGACGCACAGAGCCGCGTGCAGGAGCCTCATGGCCGGGTCTCGCTCCTCGGGCCGAACGAGGAACATCTGACCGAGGCCGTCGGTCACGAGGTGAGCACGTCGCGGTTCGATACCCGCGCCGACGAGCTGCTCGAGCGCGCGTGCGCCGGCTCCCGAACAGGCCCCGCCGACAACGACGACCGAAGCGCACTCGTCGAGCGCGACGGCCCGCTCGCCGAGCTCTCGTCTCAGGATCTCGAAGCCTGCCGTGCGCGGCGCGTACAGCTCGATCCCGTCGGAGTCGACGTGCAGCGACCGCGGGCTGACGTGATGCGCGTGCATGAGCGGGAACAGCGTCGCCGGGACGTCGCCGCCCGCGCTCGCGATGCGCAGCCCTGCCAGAGAAGCATGTCCCGTCACCGCCAGCGGCCGCGACTCCACGGGGCGATCGTCGAGCATCGAGCCCGGCGCCTCGGGGTGGGCGATGTCCTTCAGCTCGAGCCGCACGCCGGCCCCGAGCACCGGCTCGAGCGTGCTCGCGTGCAGGACGCGCGCGCCGTGAAAGGCGAGCGCCGCCGCTTCGCGCAGCGACAGCCCGGGCAGAACGCGGGCCTCCGCGACGACGGCGGGGTCCGCGCTCATCAGGCCAGGCACACACTTCCAGAGAACGAGCCGCCGCGCCCCGAGCGCGCGCGCGACGAGGGCCGCGGTGAGGTCCGAGCCGTCCCGTCCGAGCGTTGTCAGGTTTCCGCGCGGGTCCTTGGCGAGGAAACCGGTCACGACGGGGATGCCGGGGACCTCCGCGAGCGAGCGCTGCACGCTCTCCTCGAAGCCCGGCAGCGGACGAGCGTGGCCGTGGCACGAATCGGTGGTCAGGCCGAG
>CAYGST010000086.1:0-9106 GCA_964352415.1 uncultured Planctomycetaceae bacterium
GGGCTCCCGCGTCCTGCGCGGACTCGCTGGAGGAGCGGGACTCCGTCCTGCTCGACGACGGGCGCCTCGCGAGCTTCGACGCGATCGTCCTGTGCACGGACCACCGCGACTTCGACTACCCGCGCATCGCAGAGCACGCGCGGCTCGTTGTCGATACCCGCAACGCTTTCGGAGAGCTCCTGGGCGGCGACCCGCGCTACGTGCGCGCCTGAGCGGGCGCCCGCAGCGCCGGCGTGGCGTTCGATTGAGGCGCTCCGAGCCGAGGCGGTAACGCTCGCGCGCAGGTCGCGCGGGTCGCCACCCAGGTACGCTCCGAGCGACGCGCCGGTGTTGGGACTCGATGTCGCGAGCGGCCTGTCGCCTCTTCTGCGCCGATGGAGGCGAGCAGCGGAGCCCTTCGCGCGCTAGGCTCCTGCGCGTGAAGACCCTCCTCGCTGCGACCCACGAACTCGGCTCCCGACGACTGCTCGTCGGCGTCGTCCACCTCGCTCCTCTGCCCGGCGCTCCCCGCTACGGCGGCGACCTCGCGCCCGTGCTCGCCGCGGCGCGCGCGGACGCCTCCGCGCTCTCCGAGGGCTGCGACGCGATCATCGTGGAGAACTTCGGCGACGTGCCGTTCTACCCGCGGCGCGTGCCAGCCGAGACGGTGGCGGCCATGGCCCTCGGCATCGCCGCCGTGCGCGAGGTGGCGCCGAAGCTGCCCATCGGAGCCAACGTCTTGCGCAACGACGCCGCCGCGGCACTCGGCCTCTGCGCGGCGACCGGTGCGAGCTTCCTGCGCGTGAACGTGCACACGAGCGCAGCCGTCACCGACCAGGGCGTGCTCGAGGGCGACGCGGCGGAGACGCTGCGCGAGCGCCAGCGGCTGTGCCCCGACGCCGCGCTGTTCGCCGACGTGCACGTGAAGCACGCCAGTCCGCTGGGCAGCGAGTCGCCCGCAGAGGCGGCCGCCGACGCGCTGCAGCGCGGACTCGCCGATGCCGTCATCGTCACGGGCGCGGCGACCGGACGCTCGCCGTCCGGCGAGGTGCTGACCCACGTGCGCCGCCACATCGGGCGACGCCCGCTGTTCATCGGCTCCGGCTTGACGGATGGCAATGCGCAGCGGCTCCTCGAGAGCGCGAACGGCGCGATCGTCGGCACCTGGTTCAAGCGCGACGGACAGCTCGATCAACCGGTGGACGCGGAGCGCGTGAGGCGCCTGCGCGCCCTGGTCGACGACTTGTAGGCCGCTCGAGGTACACCCGCCGAACCCGTCTCCTCAGCGAGGAGGCAGCCGGACGACCTCGCCGTAGGCGGCGAGCTCCTCGGCGAGCGCGTCCGCCGGGCCAACGACGAGGATGATCAAGCGGTCCACGTCGAGCTGGCGCGCGACGGCCGAGGCGACCTCCTCGGCGCTGGTGGAGCGCAGGCGCTCCGCGCGCTTCGCCCAGAAGTCGCTGGGGTAGCCGTGGAACTCGACGTCGAGCGCGCGCCGCAGCATCTCCTCCGGACTGTCGACCTCGAACACACCCGCGTTGAGGACGCGCCGGCGGACGGCTTCGAGCTCCTCCTCCGGCAGCGGTGCGCGACCCTCTTTGAGGATCTCGAGGCAGCCGCCGACGACGCGCGCCGCCGCATCGGTGCGCGTGCTGCAAGAGCCGAGCAGCCTTCCCGCGCGCGCCCAGCCCGGCCGGTAGGCGAGGCTCCCGCCGTAGATCAGACCGAGCTCGGCGCGTAGCCGAACCATCATCCTGTTGGCGGCGCCGCCTTGTCCGACGGCGTGGGACCAGAGCACCAGCGGCACGTAGTCGCGGTCCAGCCGGCGCGTGCCAGGTGAGGCGATGCGCACCTCGCTCTGCGCGGCGTTCGGCCTGTCGTAGAGATGGATCGTCGTGCGCGACGGTCGGCGGAACACGACGGGGTCGTGTCGCGGCAGCGGGCCCGCAGGCTCGAGGCGCGCGAGCAGCGTGTTCATCTGCGCTAGCAGCGAGTTGGGCTCGACCGCGCCCGTCACGCCGGCCAGGAGCCGTGCTGGCCCGATGACGCTTCGGTGCAGTCCCAGGAGGTCCCGCCGCGTGATGGCTTCGACGCTCGCGAGGGTCGGCCGGCGCGCGATGAAGGAGTCGTTCCCGGCGCACAATTCGTCGAGCAGGGCTTCGGCGAGCTGGGCCGGATCCTCGGCGCGCCGCGCGAGGCGGGTGGCCAGGCGCGCGCGACTCTTCTCGATCTCGCTCTCCGGGTAGGCGGGCAGTACGAGCAGCTCGCCGATGTAGACGAGCACGTTGCCGAGGTCGGTCGACACGCAGGAGAAATCGATGCGCAGCGCGTCGAGGTCACTGGTGATGCGAATCGAGGCCGCGTGGCTGTCGAGCCAGTCGTCGAGCTGCGTTCCGCTGGTGCGCTCGCTGCCGCCCTCGCGCAGCACGTCCGCCATGAGTTCGGCGACGCCCGCGAGCTCGGGGTCCTCGGCGAGCCGTCCCCCCGGGAACAGCAGGGTGCCGTCCACGAGCGGTAGACCCTCGCGGGCGATGACGAGCAGGCGTCCGCCGCGCTCCAGCTCGAAGCGGTCCGGAGTCGGAGGCACGAACGGCCGCAGCGGCGGTGTGCGTACGAGCTCCGGGCGAGGAGGGATCGTGCCATCATCCTGTACGAATGTTTGGCCCACGGTGAAGGCGGGCGGCAGCGCGAGGAGCGTCGCCAGGAGCGCGAGGGCGCGCCTCATCACTCTTCGCCCTCAGCGGCTTCGGAGGCCTCGGTCCGCGACTGGACCAGCGTCGCGACGACGCGCCCCTCCTCGGTGAAGTAGGTCCGCAACACGCGCTGCACGTCGGCGCCGCTGACGGCGGAGAGGCGTCGCTCCGTCGCGAAGAACGAGCGCCAGTCCCCGGTGCGGCCGAACGTCCCCGCGAGGCCGGCGGCGACGTCGGCGTTGCTGCGCAGGCCGCGGTAGTGGTCCGCCGCTGCGACGCGCTTCACACCCGCCAGCTCTTCGCGCGTGGGCCCCTCGGTCGCGAGTCGCTGGATCTCGGCGTAGACCGCAGCCTCGACCGCTTCCGTCGCGACGCCGAGGTTGGGCACGCAGCGCAGGAGCACCAGGCTCGCGCTGCGGCTGCCGCCCCACGCCGGGTTGACGGCGAGCTCCGAGACGAGCGCGTTCTCGCGGATCAGGTTGCGCTCGAGACGCGAGGAGCGCGCGTAGCCGAGCAGGCGCACCGCCAGCTCCACGGCGGCGGAGTCCGGGTGCGCTGAGGGTGGGACGTGCCAGGCGATCCAGACGAGCGGCTCGCCCTCGAACAGGACCTGGACGCGGCGCTCACCTTCCTGTCGCGGAACGGGCGGGAGCGAGGCGACGCGCGCGGGTCCGGCCGGGACCGACTCGAAGTAGCGCTCGAGCAGAGGGATCAGGCGGGCGGGCTCGAAGTCCCCGACGATGGCCGTCGTGAGCTGGCGCGCGCCGTAGCGCCCCTCGAAGAACGCGTAGGCCGCGCCGCGGTCGATGGAGCCGATCTGTTCGGCGTCGCCGAAGGCCAGCCGGCCGAGCGGGTGCTCGCCGAAGGCCGTCTCGCGAACGGCGCGTCCCATGCGGCCCGCGGGGTCCTCGACGACGCGGCTCAGGCCGTCCTCGAGCAGCGCATCGCGCTCCGCGTAGAACTCGCGGAAGACCGGCCGCCGGAAGCGCTCCGCCTCCATCCAGCACCAGACCTCGATCTGGTTCGAGGGTAGCGAAACGACGAAGCGCGTGCCGTCCAGATCCGCGAAGGCGTTCAGGGTCGACCCGCCGCCGACGTCCTCGAGCAGGCGGCTGAAGGCCTCGGAGTCGACGAGCTCCGCAGCGCGCTGGCGAGCGTTCTCGAAGTGCGTGCGCGCGCCCGCGATGGCCTGGGCGTCGCCGCCCTGGAGCGCGGCGCTCCACTCGGCGTGCGCGGCGTCGACGGCGGCGAGGGCAGGCGCTTCGGCCTCCCAGTCGAGCGTTCCGAGTCGGTCGGAGCCCTTGAAGAGGAGGTTCTTCACGAGGTTCGCCATGCCGGAGCGGGCGGCGGGATCGTCGCCAGCTCCGGCGGCGACCCAGGTCTCGAAGGAGACGGTCGGCGAGCTGTCGCGCGGCAGGAGCAGGAAGCGCCAGCCGTTGTCCAGGCGGTGCTCGATCACGCGGTCACGCAGCGGAACCTGTGCGTCCTGGGCGGCGGGGGCGGCAAGGGGAGCCAGCGCGAGGACGAGGGCGAGTCGCATGCAGAGAGGCTAGTTCATCGCGGCGTGCGAGTCATGGCCCTCGGGGTTGGGGCGAGCTAGTGTCGTGCCTCGGAAGTTCGCCGGCACGACAGACCCGCCTGCCCGGCGCGCCACGACCAGGAAAGCCATGAGCCTCGAACAGCACAAGCAGGAGGCGCCGCCCGCCCTGCGCTTCGCCGTCTTGACCTTCAGCGACACCCGCGACCTCGCCGCGGATCGGGGGGGCGACTTCCTCGTCAAGTGCGTGGGGGGCGCGGGGCACCTCGTGGCTCACCGCAGCCTGCACGCGGACGACGCCGGCGAGATCGAGGCCGCCGTGCGCGCGGCCGTGGCCCTGGACGAGGTCGACCTCGTCCTGACGACCGGCGGCACCGGCCTCGCGCGCCGGGACGTGACCTTCGACACGCTTCGGCGGATCCTCGACACCGAGATCCCAGGCTTCGGCGAGCTGTTCCGGTGGCTCTCCTACGAGGAGATCGGTCCGGCGACGATCCTGAGCCGGGCGCTCGGCGGGGTCCTGGCGGGCACGGTGGTCCTGGCCCTGCCGGGCTCCCCGAAGGCCCTGCGGCTCGCGATGGAGAAGATCGTGCTCCCGGAGGCCGGGCATCTGGTCGGGCAGGTCCGGCGCTAGGGCCCTGGATCCGCGCGAGGGGGCCGGTCTCCCGCGCGGCGAGACGATCGAGAACGGCCCCGATTCCGGGAGAAAGGGGCTTCTCCCGACCCCGCCAGCGGTCAAGATTTCGGCGGCCAGGGGCCGCTCGCGCGGTGTCTCGGTCCGGGGCCTGGAATTCTATCGAATTAGGAAGTCGCATTTGGCCCCAATCCACCGCCCGGGGTTACCCTTGTGCGGTGACCCGAACGTGGGAGCGCTTCGTGCGCGTCCTCGGTCGGTGCTCCGATGGCTTCGGCCGTCCTTCTCACGTCTCCACTTCCAACCAGCGCCTCCCTCGGGCCCGGGACCAGCGCCGCATCGCGGCGCGCTGGTTCGTCCTCCTCGCATGCGCGAGCGGATCCCACGGGCGCTGGCCACGACACCCCTTCGTCCCGCTGACACCACCTCGCATAGCACCATGAGCAGGAGCATCCCCTTCGCCCGTTCCATCGCCGCTCTCGGCTGCGGAACCTTCCTCGCTGGAGCCGCTACGGCCCAGACGACGCTCTACGACATCACCGGCGGCGCCGCGAACGAGCGCCTCGGCAGCTCCATCGCGGTCGTTGGTGACCTCACGTCCGACGGCGCCAACGAGTTCCTCGTCGGTATTCCCGAGGACGGCAACATCCTCTTCGGTGGTGAGGGCGCAATGGCGCTCGTCAACGGAGCGACCGGCAACGTGATCAACACGTGGGACGGCGACACCAGCGGCGACGGCTTCGGCACCGCCGTCGCCAGCGGCGAGGACGTCAACGGCGACGGTGTCAACGACTTCGTCGTCTCGGCGCCCTTCCACACGAACATCCTCCAGGCCGACGGCCAGATTCGCGTCTACTCCGGCGCGGACAACACCGAGCTCGTCGAGGTCAACGGCATCGCTTCCCTCGAGCGGATCGGCCGCACGCTGGCGCTCGTCGGTGACCTCAACGGCGACGGTCGCTCCGAGTGGATGGCGGGCTCGCACACCGCGCTCAACGATCGCGGCATCGCCCGCGTCTACACCTTCAACGGATCGAACGCGACGGTGCTCTACGAGTTCCAGGGATCGTCCAGTGGCTCTCGCCTCGGCTTCTCGCTCGACTCGATGGAGGACATCAACAACGACGGCGTGCCGGACCTGCTCGTCGGCTCCGCGTTCGATGGCTACTACATCTTCTCCGGGGCGGATGGCAGCGAGCTGCGCCACACGACCTTGGGCAGCGAGCCGACCCTCGGCACCGCCGTCGTGAACATCGCGGACATCACCGGAGACGGCATCAAGGACCTCGCGATCGGCGCGATCCAGTCGAGCGTCTTCAACCCCGGCACCGGTCGCGTGTACGTCAAGAACGGCGCCACCGACGCGACGCTGTTCACGATCGACGGCGCCAACGCCGGCGACGAGTTCAGCCTCGCGCTCGCCGACGCCGGCGACTGGAACGGTGACGGAACGACGGACCTCATGATCTCTTCCGACCCGATCGGCGCAGGTGCGTTCGTCGGGATCCACAGCGGCACGGGCGGCACCCTGCTCGCCACGCTGATCGGCGACACCGCCAACGACGCGCTGGGCGAGAGCGTGGCAGGCCTCGGCGACCTCAACGGCGACGGCACGGTCGAGATCGTCGCCGGCGCGCCGAGCGCCAGCGCCGGCTTCGTCAAGGAAGGCCTCGTGCGGGTCTACAGCTCGCCCTTCTCCGGCTGCGGCCAGATCGTGCCCTACTGCAGCAACGCGCTGCCGAATTCCACGGGCTCGGCCGCCAGCGTCACTCCGATCGGCAGCACCAGCGTCGCCATGGGTCAGATGATCCTGCAGGCGTCGAACCTGCCGCCGAACGGCTTCGGGCTCTTCTTCTTCGGTACGGCTCAGACCAGCACGATGGCTGGCGACGGGCTGATCTGTGTCGTCGGCGCGACGGTCCGCCTCGGCGTGAGCCAGGCCCAGGGCGGCGGCGTGCTGAAGTCCCTGTTCATGGACCCGAATTCGGCTTCGATCTCGGGCGGCAGCACCCTGAACTTCCAGTACTGGTACCGTGACATCACCGGCGGCCCCGCCGGCTTCAACTTCAGCGACGCGGTCCAGATCGGCTTCTGCGACTGATCGGCCAGCCAGCCTCGGAACGGCCGCGGCGGGGGTTGAGCCCCCGCCGCGGCGTTTCTATAGGAACTCGCATTGCACACTCCCAGGCCCATGGCTAGCCTGGATTCCAGGCTCAGAGGTCCGCAGCTGCGGATCGCCGGGGGAAGGACCCGGTTCTCGAGCCTCGGCAAGTCATCACTTCCAACCACCTCATCACCGTGAACCGCACACTGATCCGCCTCGCGGGCTTCGGCCTGCTCACCGCCGCGGCGCCTGCCCAGAGCACTCTGTTCGAGATCGACGGCGATGGGCAGAACGACCGCTTCGGCAACTCGGTCTCTCCCGCGGGCGACGTCGACAACGATGGCGTCGAGGACTTCGTCGTTGGCGCGCCCGAGAACGGCAACGTGTTCTCCGGCGGGACCGGCTACGCGCGCGTGTACTCCGGGGTCGACGCGTCGGTGCTCCTCACCGTCGCTGGAGTCGGCGGAGCGATTGCGTTCGGCAACTCGGTCGCTGGTGTCGGAGACCTGAATGGAGACGGACACGCGGACATCGCGGTCGGGGCGCCGTTCGAGGACGGGCCCGGCCTCGCGCGCGGTCGGGTCTTCATCTACTCGGGTCTCGACGGCAGCGTGATCCGTACCTACACGGGCGGCACCGACGGCGAGCGCCTGGGTCACACCGTGGCAGCGGCGGGCGACGCGAACGGTGACGGCGTTCCGGACGTCGCGGGCTGCTCCTTCAACAGCGATGTGAATGGCCTGAACACCGGGACGGTCGTCATCTGGTCGGGCTTCGACGGGTCGGAGCTGCAGCGTCACGAGGGCAACGACAACAACGCGCACCTCGGCTTGTCGATGTCCTGCGTCGGCGACGCCGATGGGGACGGCAAGGACGACCTGCTGGTCGGTGCGCAGGCCGGACCCGTGTACCTGTTCTCCGGGGCCACCGGGGCCACGCTGCGCTCCTACAGCCCGCCTTCCGCAAACGACCTGTTCGGCTCGTCCGTTGCTGGTCTGGAGGACCTGACCGGGGACGGCTTCCCGGAGGTCCTGATCGGCGCGCCTCAGAACTCGGTCTTCGGCTCGAGCGCCGGCTACGCTCGGGTGCTCAACGGCTCGACCGGGCAGCTGCTCCAGGAGTTCGTCGGGGACCAGGTCGGCAACCAGTTCGGGTTCGCGGTCGCTCCGGCCGGCGACCACGACGGCGACGGGACGCTCGACTACTTGATCGGTGCTCCCGGCTCGTCGCAGCAGAACACGCCGGGCTTCGCGCGGGTCTACAGCGGAGCGAACGGCGCGATCCTGCGGGTCTTCGTCGGTGAGGACAGCTCCTCGCGCATCGGCGCCGCTGTCACCTGCCTCGGTGACCTTCAGGGGGACGGCTCGACCGAGATCGTGATCGCCGAGCCCGACGCTGGAACCCCTGGCGTGTTCAGCGGGCAGATCGAGGTCTTCAGTGGTGCCTCGCCCGTGTGCAACGCACCCACGAACTACTGCCTGTCGCTGCCGAATTCGAGCGGCCAGGCCGGCGCGATCAGCTTCACCGGCTCGAACAGCGTCGCCGCGAACAACCTGGTGCTGCACGCGTCCGCCTGCCCGCCCGGTCAGATCGGCTTGTTCTTCTACGGCTCGGGCCAGGCGTTCGTGCCGTTCGGGAGCGGGATCCGCTGCGTCGGCGGACAGCTCTTCCGGCTGCAGCCCACGTTGATGGTGGACGGCAGCGGCGCCGCGAGCGTCGCGTTCGACATCAACGCTCCAGCGAACCCGAACGGGCAGGTCAGCGTCGGCCAGACGTGGAACTTCCAGTTCTGGTTCCGCGACCCCGCGGACGGCGGCGCCGGCACGAACCAGACGAACGGACTCGAGGTCGACTTCTGCCCCTGAGCGATCGCTCGAGCGGCGCGGACGTCGGCTAGCGAGCCTCGAGGTCACGCCCCGCGCGCCGCCAGAGCTTCGGACTCGTGGTCTCGATCCGGAAGCCGCGCGGGCCCTTCACGATCCGCCCGCGCACGTAGGCGTAGTTCTGGCGGTACTCCGTTCGGAGCGCCTGCAGGTCGAAGCCCTCGAAGGACGCGATCGCGTCCGCAGGGATGCCGACCCGCAGCGCCCGGTCCCGCTCGCTCGTCCGGAAGAGCACCGTCAGGCTGCCGTCCTTCTCGTCGAAGGTGCGGTCGAGCG
>CAYGST010000086.1:9116-12740 GCA_964352415.1 uncultured Planctomycetaceae bacterium
GAACTCCTCGACCTGGGCGCCGCTGGCGAGCGCCGCCGCCAGGCCGTCCGGGTCCTCCGCGGAGATCACCTTGGTCGGCGCGTCCTTCGAGCGCGTCCGGAAGTCGTCGATGGCCTCGGCGCGCACCTGCCACCAGGGCAGGAGCTGATCGTAGGGCCGCTTGGCCGAGGGCGTTCCCTCGGTGGCGGCGCCGTTGACGGACGGGTCCCAGATGCCGATGCGGTGACGCCGGGCGAGGCGCTGCGCGCGCACGAAGCCCTCATGGTCGATGAGGCTGTTGCCGTACTTGTTGAAGTAGGGGCTCTTGCCGAGCTCGACGAGCAGCAGGTTGAAGTCGGTGCCGTCGGGCATCAGCACGTGGCAGAGGAGGCGCCCGTAGATGTCGTAGGCCTCGCGGCCCTCCGGGAAGCGCAGGCCGATGCGCAGCTGCCCGTTGGGTTCGCGGAACTGCTCGAAGAAGTCGATCGTCCAAAGGCGCGTCTCCTCGCCGAAGACCGTCTGCGGCTTGGACGCCGAGCTCTGCATGCCCGGCGTGAGCTTCTCCTCGGTGTCGACCGACAGCAGGCGGAGCTTCTCGACCTTGTCGCCGCGCTGAATGTGGACGGTGTCGCCGTCGACGATCTTGACGACCTCGAAGAGCGCAGTGGGCCGCGGCCGCGCTGCGCGCGGAGCCTGAGTCGAGGACTCGTTGCCCGCGGTCTGGGACGGGGCGGCGGCCAAGCCGGCGGCGGGGAGCAGCGCCAGAACGGCGAGCGCGAACCAGGAGGGCGCGACAGCGAGAACGCGGCGCGAGTGGGTCGAGAGCATCGGGATTCGGTTCGCTCGAGTTGCGTGGCGTTGGTGGGCCGAGGGCGCGGCGCTAGGATGAGCCGCCCGAAGCCGAGCAGCATACGGGCGACGACTCGAGACGACCATGACCGAAAACGACAGCACCCCCGCGCCCGAGCTGGCGGCCGCGCCGGCTCCGACGGGCTTCGAGATGCGAGGGACGGCGATCTCTCCCGGCCTGGCCATCGGGGCCGTGCACAGGAAGGACTACGAGCTCGAGCGCGCGAATCTGCGGCGCGTTCCCCTGGACCAGGTCGAGCGCGAGCTGAACCGCTTCCACGCGTCGCTGCGCGCCTCGAAGGACCAGCTCGGACGGCTCAAGGAGCAGCTGCGTGGACGCGTCCCGGCGGAGCACATCCGGATCCTCGACACGCACGTCGCCTACCTGCGCGACTCCGTGTTCCTCTCCGACGTCGAGAACCTGATCCTCAACGAACAGATGAGCCTCGAGGCGGCGATCGCGAAGGTCATCGCCGACTTCGATCGCATCTTCCGGCTCGTCGAGAACGAGACACTGCGCGAGCGCGCCGTCGATCTGCGCGACGTCGGCATCCGCGTGCTGCGTAACCTCGATGGGGACGAGGACGAGAGGGCCGTGGAGGAGCAGTCGCTCCCGGGGAACTACCTGCTCGTCGCGCGCGAGCTCTCGATCGTCGACATGTTCCACCTCGACGGCAAGGAGGTCCTCGGCATCGCCACGGAGGAGGGCGGGCTCACGAGCCACGCCGCGATCCTCGCGCGCTCGATGGGCGTACCGATGGTGACCGGGCTCGAGGGCCTGCGCGAGCGCGTGCACGAGGGCGACGTGGTGATCCTCGACGCGACCGAGGGCGTGCTGCGCGTCAACCCGGACGAGGTCGTCCGCGCGCAGTACCGCGAAGCGAGCGCCGCGCTCGCGACCGACGCGGGCGCCAGCGCGTGGGGCGCCGAGGACTTCCACACGGGCGACGGGACCGCGATCCGCGTCCAGGCGAGCTGCGGCAACCTGCCCGAGGTCGAGGCCGCGTGCCGCGCTGGCGTTGCCGGTGTCGGGCTCTATCGCACGGAGTTGCTCTATCTGATCGATCGCGCGCAGCCGTCCCTCGACTCGCTCGTCGCGCACTACTCCGCCGTTCTCGAGGAGGCGCAGGGCCGGCCGGTGACGTTCAGGTTGCTCGACGTCGATTCGAGCTTCGGGCTCGGCTACCTGCACGAGGGGGGTGAGCCTAACCCGGTCCTCGGTCGCGCGGGCGTGCGCGCCCTGATCGAGCACGACGCCGTGCTGCGTCGCCAGCTCCAGGCGATCCTGCGCGCGGCGGTCACGGGAACCCAAGTGCGCATCGCCGTCCCGTTCGTCAACGACGTCTCCGAGCTGCGGCGGGTGAAGGAGACCCTCTTCGACGCGCGCTCCGAGCTGCAGAGCTCCGGTCTGCAGCTCACGGACTCGCTCGAGCTCGGGGCCGTGATCGAGACGCCCGCGGCGGCGCTCGGTGCCGCGTCGCTGTTCGCGGAGATCGACTTCGCGGTGCTCAGCTACGACGCTCTCGCGCAGTTCCTGCTGGCCTGCGACCGCGAGAACCACGACCTGGCCGAGGTCTTCCACGTGGCGCACCCCGTCGTTCTGCGCTGCGTGCGCGACGTCGTCGCCGCCGCCCGCGACGCGAACCTGCCGCTGTCGGTGTTCGGGCCGGCAGCGCTGCAGCCGAGCGTACTGCCGTTCCTGGTCGCGGCCGGCGTGCGCGAGCTCTGCGCGCCGAACGTCGTGCTGCGAGACCTGGATCGTACGCTGACGTCGATCGACCTCAGAACTGCGGAGCACGCGCTTCCGAAGGTCCTGGCGGCCGCCTGCTCCGCGGAGACGCTCCCGTTCGTCGACGCGTTCCTGCGCGCCTACGACGAGCTCGAAGACGTCGGCGCTAGCCGCTGATCAGTCGGGAGCGTGTGCGCCTCGGCGCGCGGCGCGCAAGACGCGCGCCTGCGCGCCTGTGTGGCGCGCGGCGAGCGCAGCGCGCATGACCTCCGCGATGCGTCCGCAGCTCGCTTCGTCCTCGTGCAGGGCGATCAGCGCCGAGCCGCTCCCGCTGATCGCGGCGAGCCAAGCGCCTTCGTCGTAGGCGGCGGCGAGCGCCTCCGCCGCGCCGGCGATGAGCGGCAGGCGATAGGGAGTGTGCAGTCGATCTTCGCCTGCGTCGCGCAGGAGACCGGCGTCGCCGGTGCGCAGACCTTCGAGGAGCAGCGAGAGCCTGCGCGTGCTCCATACGACGTCCTCGAGCGGCAGGGTCTTCGGGAGCGCGGCGCGCGCCTCCTCGGTGGCGAGCGGCGACGACGGCCAGGCGACGGCGAAGCACAGCCGCGCGTCGAGCGCCTGCGTCACGACGCGCAGCCGATCGTCTGCGAGCGGCACGCCGAGCGTGCACCCTCCGAACAGCGACGCCGCGACGTTGTCCGGATGGCCCTCGATGCGCGCGCCGATGCGCGCCAGCTCCGTGAGGTCCGGCGCGTCGTCGCCCGCCAGCTGCGCGGCCAGGTGCAGCCCCGCCGCCACGGCGGCGCCGGACGAGCCGAGCCCGCGACGCAGCGGGATCTCGGAGGTCGCGCTGAACGCGCAGGCCGCGCGGGAGAGGCCGTAGTGCGCCGCGCCGGCGTCGAACCCCGACAGCAGGCGGTTGCCTTCCAGCGGCCAATCCGCGGCGGTGCCCTCGAGTCCGTCGAAGCGGTGCGCGGAGCCCCCTGTGATCGGGCTCGCGCCGACCTCCAGCCAAAGCTCGAGCGCGAGCCCGAGCTGGTCGAAGCCGGGGCCGAGGTTCGAGGTCGAGG
>CAYGST010000087.1:0-12729 GCA_964352415.1 uncultured Planctomycetaceae bacterium
TCCGCGGCCATCGGCCGAATTCGTGGCAGCTGTCGCCGGGGGTCGTCGCTACCGGGATGAACCCGAATTCTCCGAACCGGAGCCCGCCATGAATCGAATCGCTCTCGTCTATCGTCACTCGCTCGTCCGCTTGTCCCTGTTCTCCGTTCTGCTCGCGTCGTGCTCCGGCGGAGGGGGCGGAGGTCCCGCCCCGGATCCCGGCGGTCAGGCCCCCGACAGCTACAACGAGGACGGCTTCGACTACGAGGACCCGCACGCGCCGGGGTTCCAGCCGCTCGGGCTCGGCAGCACCGTGCTGACGTCGCGGGACGAGCTGCTCCTCATCGACGTGCCGGAGGATCCCGCGACCGCGCGGGTGACGCTGTTCGACGACATTGGTGCGGGCGCGGCCGTGCTGGGCCAGTCGCCCGGCCTCGCCGGGACCGGCGCGTGGCGCACGGCCGCCGCGGGCAACTTCGACGACGACGGGGAGCGCGAGCTGGCGCTCGTGCGGATCGCCGGCAGCGCGCTCGAGGTCGCGTTCGTGGAGCTCGCGGGCGGCAGTGTCAGCCAGCCGTTCACGGCCTACACGATTCCCTCGGCGGGCTTCCCGTACCGCGAGGTGAAGCTCTCGCTCGCGGACGTCGACGGGGACTTCCGCGACGAGCTGATTCTCCTGGCGCGCAGCGAGCTCCCCGGCGCGGGGACGGACGACCATTGGATGCGCGTCTACGACGACCCGTCCGAGGGCAGCGCGTTGCTGCACGAGCTGCCCTGGGGCTTCGGGGACCCCGGCAACGGGCTCTGGGACGTCGAAGCGCTCGAGGTGACGGCCATCGACGTGGACGGAGACGGCCGGGACGAGCTGGGCGTGCTCGTTCAGGCGGGGCCGTCGGGTTCGTTCGGAAACGTCGAGCTGCACCTCGCGCTGCTCGAGGACGCCGAGGCCGGCTTCGTCCGGCTCGCTCCCTGGTTCGAGGTCGAGAACATCCTGCCGGGAGGGAGCACGGCCAGCCGGCTGCTCGCAGGCGACTTCGACGGTGACGGGCAGCAGGAGCTGGCGGCGACCTGGGGTGTCTTCCAATCGATCCAGAACAGCCACGCCGTGTTCGCGCGCCGCATCGAATGGACATCCGGGGGCCCGACCGCCTCGTCGACCTGGAGTTCGTCCTACAACGGCTCCGGCATCAGCTTCGACCTTCATCCCCATCGCGCCTGGGACGCGGAGTGCCTGGACCTCGACGCCGATGGCGCCGACGAGCTCGTCCTGCTCCGGCCGCGTCCGTTCTCGTCGAGCTCGACGATGGACACGCTTCGATGGAGCGGGAGTTCGTTCCTGTCCGAGCAGGCGCTGAGTCTGGGGGGCTTCCACACGGATGACGCCGCCAGCCTCGTCGCGACCGACGACGACGCCGACGGCCAGGACGAGCTCTACTTCTGCTCGATGAGCGGGTCGCCCGGTTCGGACACGAAGACCCGGCGGGTCCACCGCATCGAGCTCGGGGGGGCGGGCGCCTCGATCACGAACACCTGGACCTCGAGCCCCGACGCGCCGGGAAGCGCCTATCCCCCGGTCCTCGTCCCCGGCGACTTCGACGCGGACGGTCAGACGATCCGCTACACGGGTCGCAAGTTCACCTCGCTCGCCGACCCGAAGCCGATCGTCGTGATGGCGGCGGCGCCGACCAAGGCCGGCATCCAGCAGCTCTACGCGAACTCGAACACGAACTACACCTTCGCGAGCGGCTCGTCCGAGAGCATCTCGGTGTCGAACAGCGTGACGGCCTCGGTCTACTCGGGCTTCTCGGTCTCCGACCTGTTCGACCTGTTCGGAGTCTCGGCGCGGCAGACCGTGGACTGGAGCCTGACCAAGACGGAGTCGACCGCGCAGTCGATCGACATCGAGTTCGGCTTCACCGGGCCGTACGACGCGGACACGATCGTCTTCCTGGGTACTCTCTACCAGTCCTACGAGTACGAGATCCTCAGCTCGAACGATCAGAGCCTGGTCGGGACTCTCATGACGATCGACGTGCCCGCGCAGAGCCGCATCTACAAGTGGGGTGTCGAGCACTACAACTCGCAGGTCGAGCCCGAGCTGCGCATTGGGGACGAAGTGCTGGGGCACACGATCGGAGACCCCGCGACCTACCCATCGCGCGGCGAACTCGCCGCGCTGACGGATGAGTTCGTCGGCTGGATCACGGGCGACGCGCCGCCGCAGTCGGTGGGGGCCGTCGGCCAGTCCACCTCGGTCGCCATTCAGATCGCCAACGAAGCGGCGTCGACCGAGGAGCGCCAGGTCGGCGTGACCTGGGAGGCGGGCTTCTCCGCCGGCGGCGCGGAGTACGGTGGCAGCTTCGGCCTCTCGGACTCCGCGGCGTACACGCTCTCGATCAGCGAGTCGACGACCTACACCTGCCAGGTCGGGGACATCGTCTCGTTGCCGGACTACGAGGCCTGGCGCTTCGACTACGGCATCGCCGTGCACCACCGCGGCCTGCGCTCGGACGCCGCGAACCAGCCGCTCGAGTACGAGGCGGGCGTCCTCCCGTACCAGGTGCTGCAGGTTTGGGTCGACCCGGTCGGGACGGGCTATTGATCGCTCGTGACACCCCCACCCGGCGACAGGAAGGTCTCGTCGATGGCGCTGAGGTCTCTCGCCTTGCTGGATTCGCACCCCACACCTAGGCTCAGAGACCGGGTTCATGAAGCGGCCAGCGCGGGTCCAGCGACGCAGCAGTGTCGACGTGCTTGGCCACTCGAGAGTCCGCACAACACTTCACGAGAGAGCTTCGAATGAGACTTCGCAACACCTTGGCTGCTCTGGCGGTCGTCCTTGTCACCCCGGCGCTCGCCGCCGCGCAGCAGATCACGCTCACGCACCAGGCTTCAGGGAGCGGCGCGATCGCGGGGGTGCCCTTCTCGAGCAGCTGCTTCTTGATCACGGCAACGGCGGAGGTGTCGAACGCTCAGTCCCTCGGCTTGGGGTGGTCGCTCGATCACACCACGGCCGAGATCGACATCACGGGCGTTGGCGTCTTTCAGTTCGTATCTCAGACCCGCACGTTCGTGAACAACTCGGCGCAGATCGTCGGCTTCTCTCGCGGTGGAACGAGCGGTAACGACCTCCTCAACGGCCCCAATGACGCCTCGCTCGCGACCTGGGACATGCTCACGACGGTCGCGCCGATCACCGGCGCGGGGAGCCTGATTCAGTGGTCCGGCGGCGACATTCTCGTCGATGCCGGGGTCCTCAACATGGACACGTCCTCGCCCCAGGTGACGTTCAGCGCCGACCTCTGCAACACGACCGGCAACGCCTACTGCTTCGGTGACGGCAGCGGAGCCGTCTGTCCGTGCGCCGCGTTCGGCCTTGCGGGTGAAGGCTGCGCGAACACCGGCGGCGGGGGCGCGACTCTCACCGGCTCGGGGAACGCCTGCGTTCAGGGGGACTCGCTGGCCTTCGACGTCACGGGTGTCCCGGGCGCGAAGCCCGGGCTGATCCTGCGAGGTGACAGCCAGATCGCCAACCCGGCAGGCGACGGCATCTTGTGTACGGCGGGCGGGAGCCAGCGCTCGCAGGTGCAGGTGACGAACGCGGGGTCGACCAGCTTCACCGACTTCAACGGGCAGCCGTTCGGCGCGGTGGCGAACATCGGCGCGCCGACGAACTTCCAGTTCTGGTACCGCGACCCGGCGAACACCTGCAGCGGCGCCGGCTTCAACTTCAGCAATGCCTGGACGGTGACCTACCAACCGTAGGCCGCACTGGCGCTAGCGCGAGGCGTCCGCGCTTCGCGCTGCGTGGGCGTGCCGGGGCACGGCGAGGCTCGGAACGAAACGAGGAGGCGCGTGGGGTCGTCCCACGCGCCTCCTCTCGTTCGAGCTCGCCCCGCGTGACTCGTGTCCCGGGGCCGCTTGGTGCGGCTACTGGTCCTCGTAGCAGCCCAGGTCGACGATCGGTGCGGCTCCGTTCCCCGTGTCGGGCTCGTTGGAGTCGACCTGCCGGGCGACGCCGAGGAGGTCGACCGGCACCGGCTCGAGCGTGTCGCGGTCGTCGTCCTGGTCGAACAGGTCTGGGGCTACGCTGGCGTTGTCGCCGGCGTCGCGCGCGTCCGAGTTGGGGCCGAGCCGAACGTCGTTGTCCTCCCACGCGAACAGGTCGTCGTCGGCGCCGTCGGGGTCGACGAAGCCGGGGTAGAACGTGGAGTTGTTCGTGCCGTAGGCGAGCGCGCCGCTGAACGAGACGCCGATCGACGCCTGGCCCTGCTCCAGGTTGCACCAGTCGAGGTCCAGGGTGCCATCGGTGACCTCGAAGTTGTCGCCGCCCTGCGTGGAGCTGTTCTGCCAGAACAGGCAGTTCCTGAAGACCTGACTCCCGGAGCCGCCGGCGTACACGGCGCCGCCCCGCGTGCCCTCGTTCAGGAAGAACGAGCAGTTCGTGACGATGATGTCGTCGGCGTCGCGCAGGACGAAGCCGCCGCCGGTGGAGGTCGACGTGTTGCCGAACACGAGGCAGTTGTCGATCCGCACCTCCATCGAGTCGTTGAAGTCGAGGAGCGCGAGCGCGCCTCCTTGGGAGCTGTCGGTCGTGTTGAGTGCGAGAGTGCAGTGCGACATCCAGAAGCGGTCACCATTGGAGACGTGGATGCCGCCGCCGAACGCGCTGTTGTTCTCCGCGATCACGCTGCGCGTGATGCCGAGGCGGCCACCACGCTGCAAGATGGAACCGAAGGTGGAGTCGCAGCCGCGGACGTCGATCTCCTCCAGGTGCAAGTCCCCGGCCGTCGTGCCGACGAGGCCGATGGCCGCACCGGACTCCGCCGTGCAGTCCCGGAAGGTGCAGCGCCGGACGGTGACGAGACCATTGCTGTGGTTCGCCGCGATGCTGCCGCCCCGGAACGCGTGGTCACCGGTGAACGAGCAGTCCTCGATGATGGTGCCGGGCGCGGGTGCACCGAGCGGGTGGGTGATGTAGATCGCGCCCCCGAGGACGTTGCCCTCGTTGCCCTCGAACACGCAGCCCGCAATCGTTGCCTGGCTCTCGAGGAGAGCGATGGCGCCGCCCTCTTCTCCTGCCGGCGCGCTGCCGCCGCGGAACGTGAAGCCCTCGATGCGTGACGTCGAGAGCTGGCCTCCGCTCAGCCGGAACGCCCGTCCGAGCGCGTCGAGCTCGAACACGCAGTTCGCTGAGCCGTTCTGGCTCCGGACGCGGAGATTGCGGGCGCCGAAGGTGAGCTCACGGTTCGCGCTGCCGGTGTAGATGCCGTCGAGGACGATGACCTCGTTGCTCTCGATCGCGTAGTCCAGCGCCTGCTGGACGTTGTCGAACGGGAGCCCGAGGGTGCCGTCGCCCCAGGGGGCGCTGTTCGCGTCCACGTAGTAGACGCTCGCCGCGTCCTGGCACTCGTCCGGAACGCCATTGCCGTTCAGATCGAGGCTGGTCGTGGCGGAGATGTCGCAGGCGTCCGGAACGCCGTTCGTGTTGCAGTCGATGTTGCACTCGTCCGGGACGAGGTCTCCATCACAGTCCGCGCTGGTTCCGAAGGCCACGTCGCAGTTGTCCGGGATGCCGTTGGCGTTGCAGTCGATCTGGCACTCGTCGGGGACTCCGTCGGCGTTGCAGTCGAGGCTGGCGGCGCTGCCGACATCACAGTCGTCGGGGATACCGTTGCCGTTGCAGTCGATGGAGACGCCCTCGGTGAGGTCGCAACTGTCCGGGATCCCGTTCGAGTTGCAGTCGAGCGTTGTTCCCGCGGCGATGTCGCAGGCGTCCGGCAATCCGTTGCCATCACAGTCGGGCGAGAAGTCGCACAAGAGGCGCGCGGGCACGCTCGGGCTGGAGAGATGCATGCCGCCGTTCGTGTCGGTGAGCAACAGCTGCAGGACCCAGCGTTCGCCCTGGACTAGCTGTCCGACTCGCCAGGTCGCGATGTCGAGAGTGGCTTCACCACTCGCGGGGAGGGTGAGCAGGGGGAAAGGCGTGATCTTCCCGTCGGCGGGCGGGACCCACACGCCGCGCACGACTGGGTCGAACGCGTTGCTGATCTGGTTGGAGAACGCCAGACGAACGGTGTCGCCCGGCTCGCCAGAAACCTGCAGGCGATAGTCGCCTTCGGACCAGGCGATGTTCTGACCGCTGACGCGCCGATGCGTACCGGGGAGCTGGTTCGTCACGCCGGGGCCGTCGATCGCGGCTCCGGGCTGGCCGCCAGGTGTGCCGAGGAACGACGGACCGACCGCGCCGGGCGTGTACTGGTTGTCGCGCTCGAAGGCCGTCGCGCTCGACTGCACGACGAGGGCGCTGCCGCCGTTGCCGCCGGGGCCGAAGATGAAGTCGTCCCCGAAGCCGCCGTCGCCGCCGGTGAGGGCGCTGCCGAAGAGGTACACGTCGCCGCCGCCGCGCAGCAGTCCGTGGCCGCCGGGACCACCCCAGCCGCTGGTCTGTCCCTGGAACCCGGTCAGGCTGCTCTCGAAGAGGGTCAGGGTACCGGGTCCGCTCGCGGACATCCCGTTGCCTCCGGACGTCCCGTAGTCGCAGCAGCTGTAGGCAAACCGTCCGGGACCGCCGTTGATCTCGCAGCGCACGAAGACGGAGCTTGCGCAGTCCTGGATCGAGGCGCCAGGACGCCCGAAGTTTCCGACCGACGTCGGGGGCTGGTTCGTCGGCGACGCCTGGAACAGGCAGTCCTGCGCGACGACCGGGCCCTGGTTGTTCTGCAGGCGCAGGCCGAATCCCAGGCCGAGCGGCCCGGAGTAGTTGCCGGTCACGGCGAGCCCCGAGAGCGTCACGGTCTTGCCCGGGGCGAGCCCGCGCACGCGCACGGTGCCGGTGATCGTGGCGAGGGTCGCGATCTCCGACGTGATCGTCAGGGCGCGATTGGAGATGTCGAAGCTCCCGTAGCTGCCGGGCAGTACGAGGATGGTGTCTCCATCCGAGGCCGCGTCGATGGCGGGCTGGATGTCGGGGAAGTCACCGGTGCCGTCCACGGCGACGACGAAGACGTCGGCGAAGCAGGGGGCAGCGAAGAGCGGAGTCAGCGCGAGGGCGCCGGCGAGACGAAGAGCGAGTTGCGAGCGAGACATGGTGCCTCCAGGTACAGGGACGCGGAAGCGGGCGGGGATCGCATGATGACATCGATCGTTGATCTGCGCAACGGGCCGCGTCGGCCGCGCGTGGGTAGGCGCGAGCCGTTACGCTGGGCCCCATGCCGATCCCGACTGCCCTGCTGCTCCTCGGTCTCACGCTGCCTGCCACCACCCAGGACGAGGCCTACGATCCGGCACGCTTCGAACAAGAGGTCCTCGCGACGTCCTTCGACAGGCCCATGGAGCTCGAGGTGACGACGGATGGCCGCATCTTCGTCGTCGAGCAGGGCGGCAAGGTCCAGGTCTACGACCCGCTGACGAACGCCGTCTCGACCGCGCTCGAGCTGGGGATCTACATGGAGCAGGAGAACGGTCTCTTGGGCATCGCGCTCGACCCCGACTTCGACGCCAATGGCTGGCTGTACCTCATGTACTCGCCGGCGACGCACGACGGGCAGGTTGTGTCGCGCTTCACGGCGAGCGGGCTGACGATCGATCCTGCCAGCGAGCGCGTGCTGCTCTCGTGGCTCGAGCAGCGGCGCGAGTGCTGTCACCACGGCGGCTCGCTCGAGTTCGGCCCCGAAGGCAACCTGTTCATCGCGACGGGCGACAACACGAGCCCCTTCGCCTCGAGCGGCTTCAACCCGATCGACGAGCGCCCGGACCGCTATCCGTTCGACGCGCAGCGCTCGGCGGCGAACACGATGAACTTCGCGGGCAAGGTGCTGCGCATTCGGCCGACCGCGGCCGGCGGCTACGTAATTCCGCCCGGCAACCTGTTCACCGACCCGCTCGAGGGCCGCCCCGAGATCTACGTGATGGGGACGCGCAACTCCTGGCGCATCTCGATCGATCCCAAGACAGGCTACCTCTACTGGGGCGACGTCGGCCCCGACAGCGGCAACGCGACCGAGCGCGGTCCGCAGGGCTACGACGAGTTCAATCAGGCGAAGCGCGCAGGCTTCTTCGGCTGGCCATACTTCATCGGCGACAACTTCGCGTACGCCGATTGGGACTTCGAGCACGAGCACCTCGGGCCCGCGCAGGACCCGCAGCGACCGATCAACCGCTCGCCGAACAACTCGGGCGCGCGCGTGCTCCCGCCCGCGCAGCCCGCGTGGATCTGGTACCCCTACGGCGAGTCCGAGGAGTTCCCGGGCGTCAACCCTGCCGGCGGCCGCACCGCCTGCGCCGGACCCGCGTTCCACTTCGACGCGGAGCTCGATTCGCCGACCCAGTTCCCGCGCGAGCTCGACGGCAGCCTGCTGCTCTACGAGTGGTCGCGCAGCTGGGTGCGCGTCGCGCGGCTCGAGGGCGACTCCGAGCTCGCCGCGCTCGAGCCGTTCCCGGGTGAGTTCGAGTTCGTGCGCCCCGTCGACCTGCAGTTCGGGCCGGAAGGCGAACTCTACGTCCTCGAATACGGCACGACCTGGGGAACGAACGAGGACTCGCGCCTGTCGCGCATCGGCTACGTGCGCGGCAATCGGGCGCCGGTCGCGAAGGCCAGCGCGGACCGCCGCGCGGGCGCCGCGCCGCTCACGATCGCGCTCTCGAGCCAGGGGACCCTCGACAAGGACGCCGAGCCGCTCTCGTACCTCTGGACGCTGCATCCGTCCGGTCGCGAGCTCTCGACCGAGGCCGACTGCGAGGTCGTCGTCGCGGACGAGGGGCGCTTCATCGTCCAGCTCGAGGTCGTGGACCCGGTCGGGAACCGCGCCGTCGCGCACCTCCCGCTCGCGGTCGGCAACGAGCCGCCGGAGGTCACGTTCGTGCGACCCGCCTCGGGCGCCTTCTACGACCCGAGCGTGCCGCTCGAGTACGAGGTGCGCGTCGTCGACCTCGAGGACGGCGAGTCGGAGGGGGACTCCGACCTCGCCTGGTGGATGCAGAACGTCTTCGTCACGCCGCACGTGCTCGCCGCGCAGCCGCCGGGCTCCGACGAGGCCTCCTTCGACCCGCCGGGCCTCGCGGCGATGAAGCGCGCGGATTGCTTCAACTGCCACGCGGTGCGCCAGGACGTGGTCGGCCCGTCGTTCCTCGCCGTCGCCGCTCGCGCGGCGGAGGAGCCGCTGACGATCGAGGAGACCGTCGCGCGGGTGCGCGCGGGGTCGGCCGGCCGCTGGGGCGACGCGCAGATGCTGCCGCACTCCGGTCAGACAGACGCCGAGCTGCGCGCCATGGTCACGTGGATCTTCGAGCAGTCGACGGACGCGGTCGCCATCGCGCCGCGACCGGGACACTTCGGCGCGCTGCTCCCCGACGAGCTGGACGTGGACGGGGAGGGCTCGGGTTCGCTGGTGCTCGAGGCGAGCTACACGGACACCGGCGGCGACGCGGTGGGGCCGCTGACCGGGACGGCGCGGCTCGTTCTGCGCACGCTGCGCGTCGAGGCCGAGCACTTCAGCGCAAACGACAAGAACGGGCGGCTCGACTCCGACACGGCGAAGGGGGGCGCGTTCATCGGCAAGATCGAGGCCGACTCGTGGCTGCGCTTCGACGACATGGACCTCACGGGCATCGCCAGCGTCGTCGCGCGCGTCAGCTCGGCTGGCGCCGGCGCCGACGTGGAGTTGCGCGCGGGTGCGCCCGACGGGCCGCTGGTCGCGGCCTTCCCGATGGAGCCCAACGGCGCCTGGGAGGAGTGGTTCGACGTGGCGGTCGAGGTGGACTGGCCCGGGGGGAGCGACGCGCTCTTCGTGCTGTTCCTGAACCCCTCCGCTGGAGGCGGGCTGATGAACCTCGACTGCCTGACCTTCGTCCCGGCGAAGGCAGGGGCTGGGGAGTGAGGCGGGGTCGGTAGACTTCAGGAGCATGAGGTCTACAATTGGAGGTGGCGTCGCTCCGAGCACCGGAGTTCGCATCGCTCCTCCTCACTCCTCAAGACCGTCACCACCGGCCCCCGTCCTGGCGAGGCCAGCCATGAACATCTCCGAGATCATGACGCGCGAGGTCGTCTCCGCGCAGCCGAACTGCCCCCTCGACGACGCGATCCAGCTCTTCGAAGCCCACCGCTTCCGTCATCTGCCCGTGATCGAGGACTCCCGCCTGGTCGGGATCGTCTCGGACCGCGACATCGCGCTGGCGACCGGATGGATCCTCTCGAACTACCGCGCGACGAAGGACAACAGCGCACCCGACCGGGTCGCTCAGGTGATGACGCGCGACGTGCACTCCTTGCCGGCCGCGGCGGACGCCAGCGACGCTGCGGACCTGATCCTCGAGCACCGCATCAGCGCGCTGCCCGTACTCGAGGGGGGCGCAGTCGTTGGCCTCGTGTCGACGTCCGACCTGCTCCGTGTCGCCTCCGACCGTGATGCGAGCTCCGACTGGAAGCTGCGCGAGGGTGCCCTCGTCGACGACTGGATGAGCCGCGACGTCAAGTCGGTCGCTCCGGACACGCCGATGCTCGACGCGCTCGATCGCTGCAAACTCACCGGCGTGCGGCACCTGCCCGTGATCGAGGACGGCCGGCTGGTCGGGATGGTCTCCGACCGCGACCTGCGCTTCGGTCTGGGTCAGGAGATCGCCTCCGATCTCGTGGCGCAGGACGAGGGACGAATGGACGAGGTCTCGGTTCCGATCACGGGCCTCATGACGCCCGAGGTCGTGACGGTCGAGCTCGGCACTTCGCTGCAGAGCGCGGCCGAGCGCATGCTCGCCGGCGGCTTCAGCGCGCTCCCGGTCGTGCAGGGCGACGAGCTGGTCGGGATGCTGACGCAGACCGATCTGCTGCGCAGCTGCTGCTGACGGCGCGCGACGAATGAAGCGAGCGCCCGACCGGTCCTGGGCCGGTCGGGCGCTCGCGTGCGTCCTGGCGCGGGCTCAGCGCAGGTTCAGAATGCCCGTGCCGTCGCCGTTGATGAGCGTCTGCGTCGTGCCGAAGTAGTTCAGGTGGTTGCTGAACGCGGCCTTCCACGGCATCAGCTCCTCCTCGCAGACGACGCCGAGGGCCATCGCCGCGAAGCCGCGCGACAGCTCTTGCTGGGTGGGGTCCTCGAGGATCGCGACCAGCGGCTCGACGGCGCGCACGTCGCCGACGAAGCCGAGGGCGGAGACGGCGGCCGACTTGACGGCCATGCTCTTGCTCTCGGCGAGCGCGGCGACCAGCTCGTCGACGACGTCCTTCTCTCCGAGCAACGCCAGGCCGATGGCGCAGTCGCGCAAGAGGCCGGGGCGGTAGCGCGAGTCCTCGAGCACGGCTTCGAGCGTCGCCACGGCGTCGCGCTCTCCGAGCAGTCCGAGCGCGATGGCCGTCTGACCGCGGGCGACGTCGTCGCCGCCCTCCTTCAGCCGCTCCAGCAGCTTCGGTCCCGCGTCGGTGTGACGGCGCAGGCCGAGCGCGATCGCATAGGAGCCGTAGATCTCCGCGGAGCTCGTCTTGGCGAACATGGCGGCGAGCGCGGCGGACGGGCTCTTGTCCAGCGTCTGGCCGTTGGCGTCACCGTGGAAGCCCTGCAGGCCGAGCGCGAGCGCGAGCCACGGGCGCTCCGTGCTCTTGCCGCGGATGAAGCGGTTCATGAGGAAGTTGCGCTCGGCGGAGAAGCTCGCGAGCGCGTCGCCCTCGCCCGAGCCTGCGCGGCTCGAGACCATCGCGAGCGCGACCAGAGCGAGCTGACGCTCGATCTGCTGGCCGTCTTCGATGATCTGGTGAAGCGCCTTGCGCGTCTGCTTGTCGATGTCGTCCTGGTCGGAGTCGCCGATCATGCCGAGGCTCTCGATCAGGCCGAAGCGCACGAGCCGGGGCTGCCTGCGCGCCTCGAGAGCGGTCAAGAGCGCGTCGATCGCGAGCTCGCGATGACGCGCATCCGCGCCGCGCGCGAGCAGCCCGATGGCCTTGGGGATGTGCGCGCGCACGAACTCATTGCCCTTCGGGTCCTCGAGCAGCTCACTTAGCAAGCGCAGCTGCCCCTCGCGCGAGAAGGCGGGGGAGTAGTCGCGCTGGCCGCGCTTGGGCTTCTTGCGCAGCTGGCCTGCGCGGGTTTCCTCGAGCGGCGCGAGGCCGATGGCGGTGACGCAGGCGACGTGCAGGTCGGGCGCGGCCTTGCCGCCCTCGTCCATGATCTCGACGAGCCCGTGCACGATGAAGCGCCGCATCTCCTGGTGTTCGGTTGTCGCTGCCAGGTTGCCGAGCGCGAAGACGGCCAGCGCGCGGGTGCGATCCGGCACGCTCTCGCGACCGACGAGAGCGCGTCCGCGCGGACCGTCGGACCCGAGTTCGAGCAGCAGCGGAGCGGTCGACGGGTCGTTCATCAGGCCGAGCGCGAAGACGGCGGACTCCAGCACCGTCTGGGACGGGTCGTCGAGGTGATCGGACAGCAGCTGGACGATCGGCTTGGACTTCGGCTCGTAGTCGCGCGCGAGCTTGGCCAGCGCGATCAGCGAGGCCTCGAGACGCGGCCCGGTCCCGCCTTCGAGGACGGACTGCTCGAGCGCCGGTCCGATGCGTCCCTGGATCAGGTCCGCCTCGGGCAGGTAGCCGGCCGTGCGCGTCTTGGCGCCGGCGCCGAGGAAGAAGTCGTCGCTGCCCGTCAGCACGCCGCCGGAGAGGATGTGCTGCTTAAGGTTGAGGTACGGATCCTGGTTGTAGGCCCACCACCAGCCCCAGGCGGAGAGGTCCGGGCCGATGGTCGGCAGCGCGCCGGAGGCGGGGCCCTGGGA
>CAYGST010000088.1:0-12722 GCA_964352415.1 uncultured Planctomycetaceae bacterium
ATCATGGGAGGTGCCTGGGGCTCGGGTCGAGAGCTCAACGGGGGGCGCATCGGCCGGTTCGCCCGGAAAGTGAGGGCATGGGCGGACGATCGGGGGTCTGACGTCCCAACGGCGTCACTTCTTGGGCGTGGGCTCCGGATTCGGACCTGCGGAGACAGAGGCCCGGGGGACACCTTTCTGCAAAGAAATGGCCCCTTCCGCCTGTTCAGGGCCCAGGAGGGCTCCGTACCCTCTTTGCGCTCGATCCTGGCGCGACGCGCGCCGATCCGCCCCTCCCGAAACCCGCACTCAACCAGAATCACGGTCATGAACCGCACTCTGATCGGCGTCTGCGCCCTCCTCTCCCTCGCCGCTTGCGGCGGTGGTGAAGGCCCGCCGCAGCCCAAGGCCACGACGAACAGCTCGAAGCCCGCCGCTTCGAACGACGCCCCGAAGGCCGGCGACAGCAAGCCCGCCGCCCAGGACCCGAAGCCCGCCGGCGGCTCGCAGGACTGGAACGCTTCGATGGGGACCGCCACCGTCTCCGGCAAGATCGCCTTCGCGGGTGACGCGCCCGTGATGCCCGTCATCGACATGTCCTCCGACGGCAAGTGCGTCGCCGACGGTGCCAAGGAAGAGTCGGTCGTCGTCAACGGCGGCGGCCTCGCCAACTGCATCGTCTCCGTGACCAAGGGCCTCGACGGCTACAAGTTCGCCGACGGCAGCGGCAAGGTCATGGTCGACCAGAAGGGCTGCAAGTACATCCCGCACGTGGTCGCCATGCAGGCCGGTCAGACGATCAGCATCTCGAACAGCGACGACACCGTGCACAACGTGCACAGCTACTCGAAGCGCAACCAGGCCTTCAACCAGGCCCAGCCCGCGGGCGCCGCGCCGATCGAGAAGGAGATGAGTCGCAAGGACAAGATGTTCCCGGTCAAGTGCGACATGCACTCCTGGATGAACTGCCACGTCGCGATCTTCGATCACCCGTTCTTCACGACCTCGGACGCGAGCGGCAACTTCACGCTGCCCAAGCTGCCCGCCGGCACCTACACGGTGACCGCCGAGCACGAGACGCTCGGCAAGCAAGAGGTTTCGGTCACGGTCGCCGACGGCGCCACGGCCACGGCCGCGCTGACCTTCAAGAAGTAGGCGTTTCGCCTGCGCAGGGCGTGGAAACGGCCGATCGGCCGTTCTTCGCTCCAGAGCACGCTCCGGGCCCCGGCGACTCGTTCGCCGGGGCCCGGAGTCGTTGCGGCGGAGAGCGCGGGCTCGCCGCGCGCCCTGTTCGAGAGGCCCCGGACGTCGCACACTCGACGGCATGCAGTACACGCGGATCGGACTCGGACTGCTCCTCGCTCTAGGCGCCTGCGGTGGTGGTGACGGGGCCGCGGAGTCGACCCCCGCGCCGGACGGCGCCGCGCCCTCCGACGTCGCTGGCGACGAAGGCGCAGGCGCCGCGAATCCTCCGGCGTCCCCGGCGCCTCGGAGCTACCGCGAGGAGCCGTGGTCGGCCGCGCTCGGCACCGCCACGGTCTCCGGCCGGGTCACGTTCGTGGGGGAGCCGCCGGTGATGGCGGCCCTCGACATGTCCGCCGATCCGAAGTGCGTCGCGGGCGGCGCGACCGACGAGTCGATCCTCGTCGAGGACGGCGGGCTCGCCAACGTCATCGTCTCGGTGTCGAAGGGACTCGAGGGATTCACGTTCGAGGACGGCAGCGGAGTCGTCGAGCTCGAGCAGCGGGGCTGTCGCTACGTCCCGCACGTCTTCGGGATGCAGGCGGGGCAGACGCTGCGCATCGTGAACCGGGACGACACCGTGCACAACGTGCACGCGTACTCGAAGCGGAACCACGCGCCTGGACGGGCGCGCCCCAGCGGAGTGCCGTACGAGACGAAGCTGAGCCGCAAGGACAAGCGCTTCCCCATCCGCTGCGACATGCACTCCTGGATGGTCTGCTACACCAAGGTCTTCGACCACCCGTTCTTCGCCGTGTCCGACGCGAGCGGCCACTTCACCCTGCCCGAGCTCCCCGCAGGCACCTACACGCTGACCGCCGAGCACGAGGCTCTGGGCGAGCAGCAGCTCGAGGTGACCGTCTCCGACGGCGCCACCGCGACCGGCGCCTTCGCCTTCACGAAGTAGGTGTCGCGGCTGCGGCGCGGCCGCGTTTCGCCGCAACCGCGTGGGGCCGCTGCGCCGCTACTGGCTAGACTGCGGGGGAACCTCGGGCCCCGACCAGGAGCCGCGGGGACTCGCCCTTCCGACGAGCTCTTGCGGCGCCCCTCTGCGGCGGCCCTCGAGCGTCTTCGGAGGTCGCGCCGCGTCTCCCGAGGTCGCACGGGGTCCCACCCGCAGTCGCCATGGATCCAGGGCCGCTCTCGCACCCGACGAATCCAATGATCGTGAATCGCGCGCTGCTCGGTGTCTGCTTCCTCCTCCCCCTGACCGCCTGCGGTGACGACGGAGGCCCGCCTCCACCCACGGACGGCGGCCGCCGCGGGACGCCGGCGACGCCCGCGGGCGGTTCCCAGGGCGGCGACGCGGCCGCCGAGGCCCAGGCCTGGAGCGACGCGCTGGGCACGGCGACCATCTCCGGCAGGGTCGCCTTCGTGGGGGAGCCGCCCACGATGGAGGTCCTCGACACGTCCTCCGACCCCGCCTGCGGAGCCGGGGAGGCGCGGGACGAGAGTGTCCTCGTCGCCGACGGGGGCCTCGCCAACTGCGTCGTGTCCGTGACGGAGGGCCTCGACGGCTACCGCTTCGCGGACGGCAGCGGCAAGGTCGTCATCGACCAGAAGGGCTGCCGCTACGTCCCGCACGTGGTCGCCATGCGAGCCGGACAGACGATCAGCGTCACGAACAGCGATCCGACGGTCCACAACGTGCACAGCTATCCGAAGCGCAACGGCGAGTTCAACCGTGGCCAGCCGGCGGGCGCGGCGGCGATCGAGAAGCAGATGAAGTACAAGGACAAGCTGTTCCCGATCCGCTGCGACATGCACGCGTGGATGAACTGCCACGTCGCCGTCTTCGAGCACCCGTTCTTCGCGGTCTCCGATGCCAGCGGCAACTTCACGCTGCCGCAGCTCCCGGCCGGCAGCTACACGCTGACCGCGGAGCACGAGACGCTCGGCAAGCAGCGGTTCGAGGTGACCGTCGCCGATGGCGCGACCGCCACGGCGGCCTTCGCCTTCGAGGAGTAGGCGTCTGAACGGCGTCGGGCGGGTAGCTGACACCCAGCCAGTGCCCGCCCGAACCGATGCTCCGGGCCTCGGTGGATCTCTCGCCGAGGCCCGGATCCAGTTGTCGGTAGGAAGCTCCCCAGCGAAAGCCCATCCGTTGCCCCGAAACGTTCCGAAAGGGATTGAGGCTTCTCGACGGCCTTGGCTAGACTCTCCGCGCAACTCGGTCTAGGCCTAAGCAAACGCGCTTTCTCGCCCCCTTGGCGAGCTCCCCCGGCCCCTTCCGCGGCGGCTCTCGACAGTCCCGTCGCGGCACAAGAAACGTCCAATGAGGATCCCCACCATCCAACTCGTGTGCCTCGCGGGAGTCGCGTTCGGCGCACTGGCCTCGTTCCGCGCGGCGGGACAGGAACATGGAGAGGACGGCCAATCGGAGGCGGACGAACACGCCATCGAAGCCGTCGTGATCGAGGAAGGGCCGCACATGCGCCCGCCGATCGGGGTGGAGATGACAGTCGGCGAAGGGACATTCCTGCGCGCGCGCAACGCGGAGTGGTTCGGGGAGCAGGCCAAGGCCAACCCCGATCGCTACACGTGGAACGCGGAGCTCGGCGAGGGCGAAGGCGGCTACGTCGACGGCGAAGGGGTCTACTACTTCCGCTACGACGAGGAAGAGGAGATCGGGGCGTACTGGCAGTGGGTCACGGCGTCGCAGCTCACGCGCGGTCGCCAGAACTACCTGCAGTACTGCTCGAGCTGCCACGGCATCGACGGCCAGGGCTACGGCCGCTCCGGCCAGTGGCTGCGCCCGTCGCCGCGCAACTTCCACTCGGGCTACTTCAAGTTCACCAAGGTCACGGCGCCGCTGCCGAGCGACGAGGCCCTGCACCACCTGGTCAAGCGCGGCCTGAACGGGACGCCGATGCTGCCCTGGGCGCTCGGCGACCAGCAGCTCGACGACACCATCCAGTACGTCAAGTCCATGTCGCCCGAGGGCGAGGCCTGGCGCGACTGGTTCACCGAGATCGGCGACCCCGTCGATCCCGGCCAGGACCCGTGGGCCGGTGAGGAGAAGTTCGCGGTCGAGCGCGGCAAGCGCCTCTACCACGGACAGGCGAACTGCGCCTCCTGCCACCCCGGCTACGTGAAGGTCGAGGATCTCCCGAAGCTCTTGGGCCAGAAGGACCCGACGAGCCGCGAGGACTACTACCTGCCCGTCCTCAAGGAGTCGAACTACACCGTGCTCGACCAGCCGGTGAAGATCCTCCCGCCGGACTTCACGTTCCACACGGTGCGCTCCGGCCATACGACGCCCGAGCTGTTCCAGACGATCGCCGCCGGCATCAAGGGCACCGCGATGCCGCAGTGGAAGGGCGCACTGGAGGACAAGGACATCTGGGCCATCGCGTACTACGTCGAGGACCTGATCTCGAAGTACAAGGACGACAACGCTGCGCGCAGCGCGTTCTTCGCGGACCTCAAGCCGGCGAAGTAGGGCAGCACCGAACCATGAGACGACTCATTCATCCTCTCGCGGGCGCCTGTGCCCGCCTCGGGTCCAGCGCCTTCGGCGTCGCCGCGCTCGCGGCGCTCGCGGAGGCCCAGGGCAAGCGCTGGGGTCCGACCGAAGCGGCGTCGGACTACGGCTACCGCTTCTACGATCTCTTCTGGCTGATCACGATCCTGTGCTCGATCAGCTTCGCGATCGTCTGCGTCCTGATCCTGATCCCGGCCCTGCGTGACCGGGCGCGTCCCGGGCACAGGGCGAAGTTCGACCACGGCGCGTCCCTCAAGGACAAGCGCGTGACGACGGTCGTCTCCGCGTCGGTGTTCCTCGTCCTCGACGCCTGGGTGCTCGTCATCGCGATGACGGACCTGCGCGAGGCCTGGTGGAACATCCCGGAGGACGAGGAGCCCGGCGTCTACCAGATCGAGGTCCTCGCTCAGCAGTGGGCCTGGAGCTTCCGCCACAAGGGCGCGGACGGTGAGTTCGGCACGGCCGACGACATCATCCAGATCAACGAACTCACGGTCCCGACCGACACGTCGATCAGCTTCCAGATGACGAGCAAGGACGTCATCCACTCGCTGTTCCTGCCGGAGATGCGCACCAAGCGTGATGCGAACCCGGGCGCGATCAACGAGATGTGGTTCAAGGCGATTCGCTCCGGCGAGTTCACGATCCTGTGCGCCGAGCTCTGCGGCTTCGCGCACTACCAGATGCACGGCAAGCTGCACGTGCTCGAGGGCGACCAGTTCGAGAGCTGGCACGAAGACGCGAGCCGGCTCGGCATCGCGGCCTTCGACACCGAGGACGAAGAGGCCCAGTGGGCTTGGAAGTGGGAGTAGGTACACGTCATGAGTGGTGATCACATCCACGCTGAGCCGACCAATTTCTTCCGGAAGCACGTCTTCTCGGTCGATCACAAGGTCATCGCGAAGCAGTTCCTCTGGTTCGGCCTGCTCTGGCTCGGCATCGGCGGCCTGATGGCCATGATCATCCGGTGGCAGCTCGCCAACCCTGGCGACCCCGTCCCGGTGATTGGTTCCTTCCTCTTCCCTGCGACGAACGGCGTGGTCGACCCTGCGACCTACAACACGCTGTTCACGATGCACGGGACGATCATGATCTTCCTGGGCTTGACGCCGCTCCTGATCGGGTGCGTCGGCAACTGGGCGATCCCGCTGATGATCGGCGCGCGGGACATGATCTTCCCGACGCTGAACATGCTCTCGTTCTGGAGCGTGTTCCTCGGCGGCGCCGTCGGCCTCTACTCGCTGTTCGTGCCCATGGGCGCGAGCGAGGCGGGCTGGACCGGCTACCCGACGCTGTCGACGACCGTGAACGGGCTCGGCTCCGGTGAGACCCTCTGGGCCATCGCGGTCTTCCTGATCGGCGCCAGCTCGATCATGGGCGGCATCAACTACCTGACGACGATCATCCGCCTGCGGGCCCCCGGCATGAGCTGGGGCCGCCTGCCGCTGACGATCTGGGGCATCTTCTTCACGTCGATCCTCAACGTCCTGTTCATCCCCGTGATCGGATCGGCGATGCTGCTGCTGATCATGGACCGCGTGTTCGGCACGACGTTCTACGTCCCGACCTCGGTCATGCAGGGCGCCGGCGGCGGCGACCCGATCCTCTACCAGCACCTCTTCTGGATCTTCGGTCACCCAGAGGTCTACATCCTGATCCTGCCCGCGTGGGGGATCATCGGCGACCTGCTGTCGTTCTTCGCGCGCAAGCCCGCGTTCGGCTACCGCATCCAGATCGGCGCGATGTTCGCGGTGACGGTCATGTCGGCGGTCGTCTACGGCCACCACATGTTCACGACGGGCATCAGCGCGATGCTCGGTGAGAGCTTCATGCTGCTCACGATGATCATCTCGGTGCCCGCGGAGATCCTGTTCTTCAACTGGCTCCACACCCTGTGGAAGGGCAACATCCGGTTCACGACCCCGATGCTGTTCTCGATCGGCGTGATCTTCGTCTTCGGCCTCGGTGGCCTGACGGGCATCTACCTCGCCACGATCGGCACGGACATCTTCCTGCACGACACCTACTTCGTCGTCGGTCACTTCCACCTGACGATGGCGGCCTCCGCGCTCTTCGCGGCCTTCGCTGGCATCTACTTCTGGTTCCCGAAGATGTTCGGGCGGATGATGAACGAGACGCTCGGGAAGGCGCACTACTGGCTGACGGTCATCCCGCTCACCACGGTGTTCTGCCTCATGTTCGTCATGGGCTACGCGGGCATGCCGCGGCGCTACTACGACCACACCTCGTCGGAGTACCTGCAGGCGCTCCAGCACATGAACGAGTACGCGACGTACGCGGCGTTCATCCTGGGCGCAGCCCAGCTGATCTTCGTGTTCAACTTCCTGAAGTCCCGCTGGTTCGGCCGCCCCGCGACCGACAACCCGTGGGAGGTCGGCACGCTGGACTGGGCCACGCCCACCCCGGTGCCGCACTACAACTTCAAGGTGATCCCGACGGTCCACAGCGGCCCCCACGAGTTCAGCCACCCGGCGCTCGGTGAGGACCGCGACTGGATCTCGATGACCGAGCCGCTCCCCGGAGCGCAGTCGGACGGCCCGGACCTCGGCGACGGCGCCGTCCCGACCCCGGCCTCCTGACGCACGTCCGCGAACGATGAGCACCGCGAACACCATGGCCACGAGTCTCCCGAAGGAGGAGCTCCGTCACCGGGTCAACTCGACCTTGGGGATGGTGTTCTTCATCGGGTCGTGGTCGATGGCGTTCGGGACGTTCTTCCTCGCGTTCATGATCCTGCGGCAGCGCGTCGGCGTCTGGCCGCCGGAAGGCATCACCCTTCCGTCGTTCCCGCTGGCCATCGTGGCGACCTCCATCATGATCGCGAGCAGCGTCGCGCTGCACCGCGCCATGAAGGGGCTCTCCGCAGGGGCCGATCGCGCGCGTCGCGACTGGGTCCTGACCATCGCGCTCGGCCTCGGCTTCGCCGCGGTCCAGGGCTGGCTCTGGCTCGATTTGATGGCCGCTGGCCGGCGGCCGACCTCGGGGCTGTACGAGTCCCTGTTCTACGGACTGACGTGGTTCCACGCGGCCCACGTCGCCTGCGGTCTGCTCGGCCTGATCTGGGCCTGGATCGGTCTCGCGACCGGTCGCTACGGCACGCATCGCCTCTCTACTGTGAACAACATCGCCATGTTCTGGCACTTCGTTGATGTTGTTTGGATCCTCCTGTTCCTGGGCTTCTTCGTCTTCTAAGGGCGCTCCCCATGAGTAGCACCGTTCAAGCCGCGGCCACTGGCCACGACGACTCGCACGACCTCGTCCCCGAGGACAAGCACTTCGGACAGGCCACCGGCGGCAAGATCGCCATGTGGATGTTCATCGCCCAGGACGGCATGTCCTTCGGCGGCTTGCTCTTCGCCTATGGCGTGCTGCGCGCCTCGGCGGCCGACTGGCCCGTGCCTGCGGAGGTCCTCGGCATCCCGCTCACCGCGGCGGCGACCTTCCTCCTGATCTGCTCCTCGCTGACGATGGTCTTCGCCGTCGAGGCGGCCAAGGAGCGCAACCAGGCCGGGCTCGTCCGGATGCTCGGGCTGACGATCCTCGGTGGGGTGATCTTCCTCGGGATCCAGGCCTACGAGTACTACCACCTCGTCCACGTGGGCATCGGCTTCTCCACGAGCACCTTCGCAGGGGAGGACCTGAACAACCTGTTCGGCACGACCTTCTACGCGGTCACGGGCTTCCACGGCCTGCACGTGCTCTCTGGGGTGATCTACCTCATCTGCATCCTGCGGGGCGCGATGGCCGGGAAGTACACCGAGGGCGGCATCTCCTGGAGCCCGGTCGAGCTGGTCGGCCTCTTCTGGCACTTCGTCGACCTGGTCTGGATCCTGGTCTTCACCTTCATCTACCTGCTCTAGGGCAACGAGGACAGAACGATGGAGCATCCCGCCACCAACATGAATCCGCACCACACGGCCCACCCGGTGGAGCACCAGAGTCACAAGGCGACCTACGTCACGATCTTCTTCGTGCTGGCCTTCTTGACCCTCGTCGAGGTCTACATCCCCGAGGTCTACTCGGCGGAGTGGAGCGGCACGACCAAGATGCTGCTGCTCTGCATCCTGGCGATCATCAAGGCCGGCCTCGTCGGGGCCTTCTTCATGCACCTCATCTGGGAGACGACCTGGCTGCGCTGGATCGCCTACATGCCGATCTACATGGGGTTCGCCGTGATCATCATCATGCTGGAGTCGGTGTACCGATGATGCGCCGCCTCCCGATGCTCGTCGCCGCCGCCGGGGCGGTCCTCGCGCTGGCCCCCGCGGCCTCCGCCTGCCCGTCCTGCTCGGTCGGCCAGGGCCTCGAGACGCTCGCCTACGTGATGGCCTTCATGGCGATCCCGTACCTCGTCGTCAGCGGCGTCCTGTACTGGGTGCGCAGGCTCCTCGCGCAAGAGCGCGGGCTCTAGTCGCCAGCTCCGCGACCTCGGCGGACCACCGATGAGCTCCACCGAATCGCCGGCCGGTCCCGATGGGAAGGCCGGCGCTTCTCGTTCCACGGCGAGCGCGCGCTCGCGGCTGTTCACGCGGCCCTGGTTCTGGCTCCTGCTGATCGGGACGCTGTGGGGCTTGCCGCTCCTGAAGAGCCTCCAGGCGCAGTACCCCGACCCGCCGGTCGGCTACGAGCGCACCGCGGAGGCCTTCGACCTCGTCGACGCGGAGGGGCGCCACGTGCGCCTGGAGGAGCTGAGAGGCTTCCTGCTGGTCGTGCAGCCGCTCGACCTCGCGGACGCGGGCGGAGCGGAGCAGGCCTTCGCGGTCTTCCGCGAGCGCAAGGCGCGCCTGCGCGGCCTCGGCGCCCTCGTGCACCACGTGCTGCTCGTTGCGAACGGCGATGACGGGCGGCTCGACGCGCTGCTCGACGCCAAGACGGCCCGCAAGCCGGCGAACCTGTTCCTGCACGATCCGGACGGCGCTACCTGGTCGCGGCTCTGCGAGGGCGCCGAGCCCGCGGGGCCGCTCTACCTCGTGCTCGACCGCCACGGTCGCCGGCGGGGGACCTTCGGCCCCTCCGAGGCCGAGGGCGATCGCTTTGCACGCGTCATGACGCTGCTCGCGAACTGGGAGGGCTGCGACCCTCCGCCCGGCCAGCCGATCTACAAGTGACCGAACACGCTGCGCGGCCCGCCTGCCCTTCGGCACGCGGGCCGCGCTCGTAGCGGCGGCAAATGGAGCGCGCGGCGCCCCGCCGCTTCAGTTCACGAACGGGATCGAGAGCCCGTCCGTCAGGTTGAAGCCCGCGCCGCCAGCGGCGACGTCGCGGTAGTAGAGCTGGAAGTTCCAGGTCGACCCGGCCGTGATCGGCGCGCCGGGCAGGTTCGAGTTGTCGACAGCGATGGCGCTGACGCCCGCTGCCCCGCTCCAGCCGACGCCGAAGCGCGCTAGCCCGCCACCTACGCACAGCGTCCCGTCACCCATCGGAAGTGAGACCTGCGCAGGCCCGTAGAAGAACTGGGTCGGCACCTGCGCGGGAAGGCCGGCCGCATACAGCGACAAATCGTTCGCCGAGAGGCTCGCCGAGCCGGTGGCGTAGATCTCCGACCGTACGCCAGCCGAGTTCGGGCCGGCGCTGCAGTAGTTGACGGGGGAGTCGAAGAGATCGATCACCGTCAGCCAACCGGTGGCGTTCGGAGCGCGGTTGCCCCAGGCCAGTGCACGCTCGCTGGTCAGTTCGACTCCGTCGCACCAGGGCCACCAGCCATTCGGGAACAGCTCGTTGCGTAGCAGGAGGTCCGCCGTGTTCATGTCGAGCACGTCGACCGAACGCAGACCGGCGACGACGCACTTGCGACCATTGGGCGTGATCGCGACGTCGATGGGCATGTCGTCCATCGTGTGCTGACCTAGCAGCTCGAGCTGGCCGCTGCGGAACGTGTGGATGAGCACCTCCGTGAAGATGCCGTCGCGATAGAGCGTCACCAGGCGGTCCCCCTGAATCGCGACGGAGTCCAGTCCGGCGCCGAAGCTGGTATGCGTCGCGGTCGGCGGGACGACTTCGTCGTCGAGGATCAGCGGTCCACCGGGCGTCGTCGCGGCGACGTCGTACAGGAAGAGCCGCGAGTGAGTGCGAACGATCAAGTACTGCTCGGCTTCGTCGAGCGCGAGGTCGTGCGGGTCTCCGAACACGCGATCGAAGCTGCGATTGCCGGCGCGGTCGAAGACGTCGATCTGCGCGCCGATCGGGTAGGCGGGATTGGACTGGCGGCTGATCGTCGCGATGCGCGTGTCCGTGGCCTCGATCGAGTCGAGGGCGGAGTTGCCGAACGGTCCCGGGTCGCCTGCGAGGCGCTTCGAGAAGACCTGGGTCGGAGCGGGGCCCGAAAGGTCGTACCCGCCGACGCCCAGCTCGCTGCGCACGGCGACGAACTTGCCGTCCGGGGTCAGGGCGAGGTCGTGGGGGACACCGAACTGGTCGGCTCCCATGGCTCCTCCGGTCTCGAAGGCCAGCGACGGCGGCCCGCCGCCCTGCGGGTTGAGCTCGACTATGGTGACGCGCGTACGCGGCATGGGGCCGGCGAGGACCGACGTGAAGACCGCGTACTCATCCGTGACAGCGACACTGTCGACGTCGAACGGGTTGCTGCCCGAGCCCTGGGCGAGCGGCTCACCGGGGCTCTGGAACGCTACGACGCCGCTCGCGGCGTCGATCACGTAGAGGCCTCCGCCGCTAGCGATCATGCTCCCGCCGCGGACGGCGAGCCACTGGCCGTCCGGTGAGAACTCGAGGTCGCGTGGGAAGAGTCCGATCGGAAGATCTGCGACGACGCTCAGCGCTGGGAGGACTGTCGTGTCGAACAGCATCAGCGTGGAGCCCATCACGGCCGCGCGCGTGTTCGAGCAGGCGGCGGCGTCCTGGGCGACGCCGGAGACGCTGAACGGGCCGTTGCCGGTGTAGCGGTGCAACTCGGCGCCGTTCGCCAGGTCGTAGATCCGTGCGCTGGTCACGACGGAGTTCTCCCGGACGAAGCCCCAGCGGCCGTCGGGGGTGATGATGCCGTCGTCGATGCCGAGGTGAGTGATGTGGTCCTGGACCGTGGTCTGGGCCAGCGCACATGGGGAACAAAGCGCGACGCCGATGGACGCCGCGAGAGCTGTGAGCCTGTTCATGAGAGCGATGCTTGGGGTCGTGGTGCTCGCAGGGCGAGCGCCAGTCATCGTGCTCCTACCGGGCGCGCTGGGGTGGGCTCGAAGGGCGCTCCTGGGACCGCCGCGGCGAGCGGCGGGGAGGGCGGACGACTTGCGGGAGCCGTTCGGCCGAGGGAGCGACCTCCGGCGAGGCAGGGACGATCGTGAAGTTCGGAGGCCGCGCATCCGGGAAAGCTCGGACCCGGGAGGGCGACGGATGGCTAGGCCCGCCGCCGGGCTCGGTCACTCCCCGTTCTCGGTCGTGAAGCGAACCTCGAACACGCGCACCTCCCCGTCCAGGGTCAACCGGTGAACGGCGAGATAGGCGCGTCCCGCACCGAGGGGGCGCTTGGGAAGCGCGCCGAGGACTCCGGGCCGCTCGTCGGAGCGCGGGAGCGGGAGCGTTGCGAGGCGCTGGCGGCCGCCGGAGTCGGCGAACAGCTCGAGCTCGTAGTCCTCGAGGCCCCGCGCACCTCCGGCGAGCTCGATCAGGAGCGGCGGCCCGGCCGACGCGGCGTTCTCGACGGGCGTGGCGTCGGGACTCTGGGCGTGGTGCGTGGGGCGGGCGAGGGCGCCGTCCGCGGGCGAGAGCCGGACGTCGCAGTAGCCGACGGCGGCGCCGTCCCGCTGCGTCGAACGCGAGCGCGCGTCGATCACGGCCGGCTGCGACCCGCCGGCCGAGACGCCCACCGCCACGAGGCCCGGGTCCGCGAGCACGAGCCGTCCAGCGAAGCCGCGCCACAGCTCGTCGATGGCGGCGGCGGGCGCGAGGGCGAGCACCTCCGACTTGCGCGCGGCGACGAGCCCGGCGCGGGTCGTGTCCTCGGCGCCTGGAGCCCGAGCTCAGCCTGGGCTGCAGCCTGCACGCG
>CAYGST010000089.1:0-12719 GCA_964352415.1 uncultured Planctomycetaceae bacterium
TATGTTGTTGGGGCCGGGGCGGGAGAGGGTTCCGAGCTGGTCGGCAGCGTTCAGCGGAGCAGCGAGCGTGCTGAAGCGACCGGCCGCCGAAGCCGTCTCGAGAATCGTCAGCGGTCCGCCTTGCGCCGCAACGGGGGGCGCGGGCAGCGGGCCGTAGACGACGTCGGTGGCTTCGACGCTCAGCGTCGACTCATGCGGCGGGAGCGTGGTGAGCTCCACGGGCTGAGTGTTCGGGGAAGCCGACAGAAGAACGGGAATCAGGATCGATGCAATCATCGGAGTCTCTCGTGTGAGGGGGTTGTCTGCGAACGAGCGAGAGGGCGCTTGCCCACTCGCACTCGGCTTCGCGACCTCGAGAAGTCCGGATGCACGACCTGCAGACCAGAATCGGTCTCGATCCGTCGTCAATCACTTACGACGTTCACGCTCTCCGTTGGCGTGGCAAGTCGATCCGTCGCCGAAACATCAGCGGATGCTTGCTCGGAGAAGCGCATCAGGAAGGGCGTGATGAGCGCGTACTCGAGCGAGAGCGCGAGCAGCGTCGGCCACGCGTCGGGGTGCAGCGCGACCGCCCCCATGCGCACGCCGCCGTAGTAGCTGAGCGGCCCGCCGATGGCGCCGAACACGACGGCGAGGACCGGCTTCCCCGCCATCCAGCCGAGCGAGAAGCGCGGCAGGCACGCGAACGCGAGCCACAGCGCGATGATCCACCCCGGAGCCAGCCAGGTGAGCGCGCTCGGCCACGCGTTCTCGGACGTCGGGTAGTTCGTGATACCGAAGGCACCCAAGCCGCTGTCGAGCAGCGCGCCGACGAGCGTGACGGCGAGCACGTAGCGCAGCTCGAACCGCCGCCGACCGTGCGCCGTCATGTAGAGGTGGGCGAGCAGGAACGCGGCGCCGGCCACAGGACCGACCCACATCATTCCCGCCACTGCGCCGCCCACCGCGGCGAACCAGACGGCCTGGAAGAGGATGAAGTTGATCAGGTTGCGCATCGTGCGGGCGCCGAGATGGTCAGCGCCCCGCCGTGCGGAAGCTGGCCGCCGGGCGCGCGCCAGGCTTGTCCAGCATCATGTGGACGACGCCGATGTGACGCTCGGCGAAGCCGCCCTCGCAGTAGGCGAAGTAGAAGTCGAACAGCCGCAGGAAGGTGTCGTCGAGCTCCAGCTGCTTGGCCTCCTCCCAGTGAGCGTGCAGGTTCCCGCGCCAGGTGGCGAGGGTCTTCACGTAGTGCGGACCGATGTCCTCGAGGTCGACGAGGCGCAGCTTGCCCGCGTTCGTCATCGAGCTGCACAGCGCCGTCACGGACGGGATGCACGAGCCGGGGAAGATGTGGCGCTGGATGAAGTCGACCGAGCGCTTCGCGCCCTCGTAGGCCTGATCCGCGATCGTGATCGCCTGCAGCGCCATGCGTCCGTGCGGCGCCAGGAGCTCGCTGCAGGTGCGGAAGAAGCTGTCGAAGAACTGATGCCCGACGGCCTCGATCATCTCGACCGAGACGAGCTTGTCGAAGAGCGGCAGGCCGTTCTCCTCGCGCCACTTGGGCAGGTTGCGGTAGTCCTCGAACAGCAGCGTGATCCGATCCTCGAGGCCGGCTTCCTCGATGCGCTGCTTCGCCATGGCGTGCTGGCGCTCCGAGATGGTCGTCGTCGTGACGTGCACGCCGTACTCACGCGCCGCGTGGATCGCGAGCGCGCCCCAGCCCGTACCGATCTCCACCAGGCGCTCGCCGGTCTTCAGCTCGAGCTTGCGGCAGAGGCGATCCATCTTCTCGACGGAGGCCTCCTCCATCGTGGTGTCGGGCGTCTCGAAGATGCCGCAGGAGTACGCCATCGTGGGGTCGAGCACGAGCTGGAAGAACTCGTTGGAGAGGTCGTAGTGCGCGGAGATGTTGTCGCGGCTGCGGCTCTCGGTGTTGCTGCGCATGCGGTGGTACAGCGCGAGCACAGGCTTCGAGAGACGCGCAAGGCCGCCCTCGACGCCGTCCAGGATCTCGAGGTTGCGCACGAACAGGCGGATCACCGCGACCGGGTCGGGGCTCGTCCACCAGCCGCGCGCGTAGGCCTCACCGACCCCGACGCTCCCGCGCAGCGCCGTCGAGACCCACATGCGTTCGTCCTCGACGCGGATCTCCGCCGCTGGAAAGCCAGGCTCATCGTCGCCGAACTCGTGCGAGCGGCCGTTCTCCATCAGGACCAGGCGACCGTGACGCATCTCGCTCAGCTTGGCGAGGACCTGCCGACCGAGGAACGGCAGCGCCTTCGCGGAGGTGGCCCGCTCCTGCGGGGTGTCGAGGGTGACTTCGGTGCTCATGGGTCGCAAGGATCAGGGTTTCGCGCCCGCGTCGAGCGCCGCGGGGCGCTTGTCCGGATGCGTGAAGAAGGGCACTCGCTTCCACCACAGTCGCGCGGCCTGCCAGTAGATGGCCAGCTTCACGAGCCACGTCTGGAAGCCGAAGCGCAGGGCGATGCGATGCAGGTTGCGCGCGGTCAGCTCGAGGCGCTCGAGCCGCATACCGGCGTGGAACACGGCTTCGCCGCTCTCGATGTTCGTCATCTGGACATCGACGGATGCGGGGCGCGCGGAGGGCAGAACGAAGCGCCAACGGTAACGCTGGTCCATGTCGAAGAACGGCGAGACGTGGAACACCTTGTCGAACTCGAAGCCGTAGGACCGATCGTCGCCAGCCTGCGCCGCGTCGAGCACGTAGCTGTGACGCTCGCCCCAGGGAGTGTTCGTGATCTCTGCGACGATCGCGTCGAGGCGCTCGTCGGCCCCGCTGCCCTCGAAGCAGTAGTAGAAGCTCACCGGGTTGAACAGGAAGCCGAGCGCGCGAAGCTGGGTCAGCACGCGCACGGCGCCGGAAGGCGTCCGCCCGAGCTCTGCGGCCACGCGGCTGCGCGCGGCCTCGGCCAGGTCGCCGTCCACACCACCATCGGGGTCGCGCAGGTAGTCCGAGCGCTGGAAGCGGAACGGCGCCCAGCGCCGCCCGGAGAACAGACGGCTCGCCTCGAACGCGACATCGCGCTCCGCCAGGTCGAGGTAGATCCACGCGACCTGGTAGCCGAAGTCGTGCGTGCGCTCGGTGCGGCGCCGATGCTCGACGCGACCGACGTAGTACCCGCTGTGGAGCTCGTCTGTCGACGCGCCGTCGCTCACGAGCGGGCTCCTTCGACCTCGAGCAGCTCGGGCAGGGGCGCCCCCAGCTCGCGGGAGAGGTTGCGCGCGACGGCGAGACCAGAGCGCACTCCATCCTCGTGAAAGCCGTAGCCCCAGTAGGCCCCGCAGAAGTGCACACCGGCGCTGCCATCGACCTCCGCGTGACGCTTCTGAGCCGCGACCGCCGCCCGCGTGAAGATCGGGTGGTGGTAGTCGATGACCTTCAGGACCTTCGAAGGGTCGATGTCGGCGGTGCGATTCAGCGTGACGAAGTAGTCGGTCGGCGCGTCGAGCCCCTGGAGCATGTTCATCCAGTAGGTGACCGTCGAGAGCTGCGAGGGCGGATCGGTGACGTGGTAGTTCCAGCTCGCCCAGGCGAGGTGGCGCTTCGGCATCAACGCCTCGTCCGTGTGCAGCGCCGCTTCGTTCTGCTGGTACTCGAAGGCGCCGAGCACGTCGCGCTCGAGCGGCCGCGCGTCGGCCAGCATGCGCAGCGCCTGATCGGAGTGGCAGGCGAGCACGACGCGGTCGTAGAGCTGCTCCTCGCCAGCTTTCGTGCGCAGACGCACGAGGCGCCCCTCGCTCGACTCCTCGCGCGTGACCTGCACGACCGGCGTGGAGGTGCGGATCCGAGCGCGATAGCTCTCGGTCAACGGCTCGAGATAGCTGCACGAGCCGCCGCGCAGGACGCGCCACTGCGGACGATCCTCGACCTGCAGGAACCCGTGGTTGTGGAAGAAGCGCAGCAGGAAGACGAGCGGGAACTCGCGCATGACCTCGGGCGTCGCCGACCAGACGGCCGCCCCCATGGGCATCAGGTGCTCCTCGATGAACGTCTCACCGTAGCCGCCGCGCTCGAGGTAGTCGCCGAGCGTGAGGGACTCGTCCCCCGCCGCGAGCAGCCCGGGCGCCTCGCGGTAGAAGCGCAGGATCTGCTGAACCATGCGCAGGAAGCGCGGGCGCAGCAGGTTGATCCGCTGGGCGAACAGCTGGTTCAGCGACGTCCCGTTGTACTCGAGGCCGGTGCGCTCGTTGCGCACCGAGAAGCTCATGTCGCTGTCTTTGGCCGGGACCCCGAGCTGCTCCAGCAGGCGGCAGAAGTTCGGGTAGGTCCTGTCGTTGAAGACGATGAAGCCCGTGTCGACCGGGAGCTGCCCCACGTCGGGGTCGTCGACCACGATCGTGTTCGTGTGTCCGCCGATGCGCTCGGCAGCCTCGTACACGTCGACGTCGTGGGTGCGCGCGAGCTCGCGCGCGGCGACCAGACCGGAGATCCCGGATCCGACGACGGCGATCCTCATCGCTGGGCTCCTCTGGGGGCGTGATCGCGCCCCTCCGCCAGCACACGCGCGGGCACAGGCCTCAGCTTCCAGATCAGGCCGCAGGACTCCATGCCGCGCAGCATGTAGTAGGTGATGTCGATCTCCCACCAGCGGAAGCCCTGTCGCACCGACGCCTGGTAGTGGTGGTGGTTGTTGTGCCAGCCCTCCCCGAGCGTCGCGAGCGCGAGCCACAGGTTGTTGCGGCTGTCATCGCTCGTCTCGTAGCGGCGCGAACCCACGCGGTGCGCGAGCGAGTTGATCGAGAACGTGAAGTGATAGAGCGCGATCGTCGAGATACCGAAGCCCCAGACGAGCATCTGTCCGCCGCTCGTGCCGAGCTGCGGTGCGAACGCCGCGAGGAGCGCGCCGAGCGCCCAGAGAGCGGGCAGCATCAGCAACGGGATCAGCACGTCGTAGCGGTCCAGGAAGCGCAGCTCCGGGTACTTGGCGAGGTCCGGCACGAGCTCGAGGCGCGAACGGAAGTTGCGCTTCTCGAGGATCCACCCGATGTGGCTCGTGACGAAGCTGTCCTGGACCGGCGAGTGACGATCGTCGGCCTCGTCCGAGTGGCGGTGATGCGCGCGGTGGTGCGATGCCCACCACAGCGCGCCGCGCTGGATCGCGGTCGCGCCGAGCAGCGCGAACCCGAACTGCATCGCGCGCGACGTCTGGAAGCTCTTGTGCGAGAAGTAGCGGTGGTAGAAACCCGTGATCGCGAACATGCGAACGAAGTAGAACGCCGCCGCCACGCCGACGGCGATCGGGCTCCAGCCCACCCAGAACACGGCGAGGCACCCGAGGTGCAGCGCCACGAAAGGGAGCACTCGCAGCCACACGATCTCGCGCGAGTCCTCGTCGTGCTTGCCGTCCTGGGCCCAGGAATCGAACCAGAGGAGAACGGTCTTGAAGAGGGAGCGCCGTTCGGCCCCCCTCACTTCCGTGCGCGCGCTCATGCAGTCGTCGGGCGAAGGAGGTTGTGGGAGACGAACCACTCGTTGCCCTCGTCCCAGGCGAACAGCTCCGCGCAGGCGAGGAAGAACAGGCGCCAGCGCTGGAACCACACCTCGGCCACGTCGTTGCCGTAGGTCTCGGCCAGGATGGGCAGCGCGTCGTCGCGGCGGCCCTGGAGATTCTTCAACCAGTCCTCCGCGGTGCGCGCGTAGTGAGTGCCCGAGACCTTCCAGCGGTCCTCGAGCTCGAACGGAATGTCGAGGTGATCGAGCATGTCGTGGCTCGGCATCATGCCACCCGTGAAGAAGTAGCGACTCATCCAATCGCTCTCGTCCTTCACCTCGAAGGCGTAGGGCCGTGAGACGTGCGCGAAGACGTGCTGGAAGAAGAGGCCGTCGTCTCGGATCCAGCCGCGGACCCGGCCGAGCAGCGCCTCCCAGTTGCGCATGTGCTCGAACATCTCGACGGTGACGACGCGGTCGTAGGTCTCCTCCGTCTGGAAGTCGTTCATGTCCGCCGTGGTGATGGCGATGTTGTTCAAGCCCCGGCGCGCAGCCCGCTCGAGGATCTCAGCGCGCTGCGAGTGCGAGTTCGAGACGGCGTGGATGCGGCTGTTCGGGTAGCGCTCCGCCATGAAGAGCGTGAGCGAGCCCCAGCCGCAGCCCATCTCGAGCACGTCTTGACCGTCCTCCAGCCGCGCGCGCTCGCAGGTGAGCTGCAGCATCGCGACCTCGGCCTCGTCGAGCGTCGTCCCTGCGGTCGGATAGAAGGCGCTGCTGTACTTCTTACGCTCGCCGAGGGCGACGTCGTAGAAGCGCCCGGGCACCTCGTAGTGCTGCTCGTTCGCCGCCTCCGGCACGAGGGCGATCGGCGCCGCGCGCATCCCCTCCAGCCACCGTCGCAGCGCACCAGCGGGGCCCGGACCGTACTCCGCTTCGAGCTCGACGAGACGCTCGCGGCACAGCTTGCGAATGCCGCGGCGCAGCAGCGGGGTGGGCACGAGGCCCTTCTCGACGAGTTTGAGCGCGGTCTTCATGGGGTTGGCGATTCGCGTGCGTGGCGCAGGAGTGTAGGTCAGGAGGACGCGGCGTCGGTGCGCGGCGGTCCCGGAAAGAAGGCGTTGGTCGTGCGCTGATAGGCGCGGTAGTCGTCACCGCGACTGCGGATCGACTGGCGCTCGGTGGGCGGAATGCCGGTGACGCGCACGACGAAGACGTACATGGCAACCGGGCCGAGCCACAGCGTCCAGCCCAGCGGCAGGCCAAAGCCGATCAGCGGGTAGGCGAACCAGTGCAGCCACTCGAAGAAGTAGTTCGGGTGACGAGAGTAACGCCATAGCCCGGCGCGGCAGGTCACTCCACGATTCTCGGGGTTTCGACGCCAGTCGTGCAGCTGGCGGTCGGCGATGGCCTCCCCCACGATCGAGACCGCGAAGACGGCCAGACCGATCAGATCGAGTGCGCGCCAGGCCTCCGGCTGCTCGGCGCTGGCCGGAACGAGGATCGCGAGCGACAGCAGGACGGCCAGCAGGGCTTGGGCCTGGAAGAACCAGAAGATCCACGAGTCGAACTTGGCCCCGAACTCGTCGCGCAGCTCCTTGTAGCGTCCGTCCTCGGGCTCGCTGGAGACGCGGACGGCGAGGTACCAGGTCAAGCGCGCGGACCAGACGATCGCGATGCCGCACACCAGGAGACGCCGCGGCAGCCAGCCGTCCGCGGTGACGAGGTAGACCACGGCGAGCGCTCCGATGGAGCCGGACCACAGAACGTCTACGATGCCCGCGTTCTTCGTGGAGCGCTGCTTGAGCCAGGCCCCGGCCATGACGATGCAGAGCCCGAGCAGGCCGAGGAGCGGGACGATGGGATCGATTGCGGACATCTCGATGCGGGGGACGGGAGACGTCCTCCCGGGTGGTGGGGAGTTCGGGCGCCGGGGGGCGAGCGATTCAAGAAACCCGGCAATCCGGTGAGCCCTCCGAAGTTCGCTCGCGCGCATCCGGAGCTGGCCGGACCGCGAACGTAAGAGCATAAGAAGAAGCAACTTCTGTCACATCTGTGCAATGAACGTCAACCGCCGCCGCGCCCTCCTCCTGACCCCCCCGCTGCTGCTCGCTGCCGGCGCCCTGGCGCTCGTATCGGCCTGTGGCTCGATGCCCAAGGGAGAGGTCCGCGAGGGCCTGTTCGGGATCGAGAAGAACGCCCGCATCGTCGAGCACGGACTCTCCACCAAGACGTTCCAGGCCGACATCGGCGACGGGACCGAGGAGTTCGAGCTCGTCTACCTGCACGTGCCGGCGCGCCAGCCGCTCGAGGGCGCCCGCCCGGTCGTGCTGCTCCACGGAACGCCCTCGACGCTCTGCACCTGGGTCGACGTCGTCTTCGGAGTCGACGGGGAGTCCGAAGGCCTGGCGCAGCACCGCGACGTCTACGCGATCGAGCTGATCGGCCACGGCTTCGCGCCCGGCTCCTACGAGCCCTACTCCTTCCAGAGCATCGCCGAGTTCACCATGGCAGCCACGCGCGCGCTCGACCTCGAGGACGTGCACCTCGTCGGCCAGTCCTACGGCGGCGAGGTCGCCTGGCGCTCTGCCCTCGACGCCCCCGACCTGTACCGCTCTCTGACCGTGTCCAACTCCGCGGGCTACGAGCGCGCGGACGACGAGTGGCTGCCCGAGGAGGTCAAGATGCGTGACATGTGGCTCGCCGACATCGGCTGGCGCATCAACGATCGCGATCGGATCCTGGAGGCGCTCGAGCCCCACTACGAAGAGGTCCCCGCGGGCAGCGCCGAGGAGTTCTTCCTCGTCTGCGAGAACGCTGACAACTGGCGCGCGATGATCGACCTCGTCCGCGACGAGAACGGCACGCGCCAGGCGGAGCTGGTCGAGCTCGCGCAGCCGACCCTGGTTCTGTGGGGCGCCCGCGACATCGCCTACACCCTCGACAAGGTCGGCCGGCGCTTCGCCGAGGACATCCCGAACGCCGAGCTGCGCACCGTGGCAGCCGGCCACTACCCCCAAGAGGAGCAGCCCGCCGCGTACCAGCGCGAGCTCTCCGATTTCCTGCAGGCCGTTGACGCGGCCGCCCTCGCACAGGAGACGAACCGATGACGAACCGCATCCTGACACCCCTGGCGGCGCTCGCGCTGGGCACCGCCGCGCTCGCCGCCGTTTCCCTGCCGCTCGGTGACCCGCCCACCTACGAGGTCGCGCGCAAGCCGATCGAGTGGGAGGCGCTGAAGCGCACTCAGTTCGACCCGAGCTGGATCGTGCCCATGGCGCGCGAAGACGGCGGACGCGACCTCGCCGCCGAGATGCGCAAGCTCGTGGCCCTCGAATTCGACCTGCCCCACCCGACCGACCCCAAGCGGCGCCTGAAGAACCTCGGCGACCTGGCCGTCGCCGCGCGCGAGGTCGACTCGAAGCGGCGCGGCGACTGGGTCGAGTCCACCATCGCAGCGGATCGCAAGCTGAGCAAGCAGTGGGGCAGTCCGATGCGGCAGCTGCTCGACGAGCACCTGCTCTTCTCGAGCAAGTGGGACCCCGAGGACAACGACGTGGCGGACGGGCTCTACGTCGCCACCGGCTGGCCGCTGCCGAAGTCCGCTGCGCCGTGGAAGCGCGTCGGCCCCGACCTCGACGCGGAGCAGGGCGCCACCTTCGTGATGAGCGACCTGACGACCTTCAAGGAGGTCGAGAACGATTACGCCGCCTACCCGAACGACGTCGCCGCGAACTACGAGGAGATCAACCCCGTCCCCGGCACGTACGTCCATGGCGAGGACGACAAGGGTCAGCCATTCTCCAGCCTGCGCGTCAGCTTTCGCTCCGACCTCCCCTTCCCGTTCGGCGGCTACTCCTGCGACCTGCGCATCCTCAACCGCGTGCGCGAGGACGGCGAGTTCGAGGCCCACATCTACAGCCCGAGCGACGACTTCCACTGGATGGCGGGGCGCGACAACTTCCTTCAAGTGCGCACGAGCGATGGGAAGCCGATCGGCTACGTCGTGACGCGGGTCTACGGCTTCGACCTGGACGGCGTCCCGGACACGCGCTCGAACCGCCGTGGCGCGCTGCGCGCGAGCCTCGGCAACCTCAAGCGCAAGGCGGACACGCGCTTCCGCGAGGCCGGCCGCGTCTGGCGGGACGTACCGGGTGAAGTGCCGAAGTTCCCCGTCTACGGTCTGCAGAAGCGCTGATCCGGCGTCGCTGCGCGCCGTGGCGACCTGAGAATTCGCCGGCGGGGAGAGCGGAGAGCGAGGCCCAGGCGGGCCCGCGCTGACCGGGGAGCCGCGCGCTGCCTCCGGTCCTTGCGCGGCGCGAGTCCGTGCCGTGAAGTGCGTCACGACCGGGACTTGCGGCCGAAGCGCGCGGCGGAATTCCTCCGCCCACACACAGCGCCTCCCCACCTTCCGCAAGCCGATCGGGTCCATCGCATGTCCAAGCTCACTCTCGCCGGCGCCGCACTCGCCCTCCTCCTCTCCGCCGCCGTGACCGAACGCCAGATCGACGACCCCATCGCCGCCGCGATCGCGAGCCCCGAACGCCTGCAGTCCGACCTCGCGCGCGACGCAAACCGGCAACCGCAGAGGGTCCTCGACTTCTTCGACATCAAGCGCGGCATGCACGTCGCCGACCTGATGGCCGGCGACGGCTACTACACGGAGATCCTCTCCCGCGCGGTCGGCGAGCACGGCCAGGTCTACTGCCAGAACACCTCGATCCCGCTCGAGCGCTTCGCGGACAAGCCCCTGACGGCGCGCCTCGAGCGCGAGGGCCTCGAGAACGTCGTGCGGCTCGACCGCGAGTTCGACGACGTCGGCCTGCCCACCGGGCTGGACGCCGCGATCCTCATCCGCTTCTACCACGACTTCGAGTGGCAGGAGGTCGACCGCGCCGCGTTCAACGCGATGGTCTTCGCGCACCTGAAGCCGGGCGCGGTCTTCGGCGTCGTCGACCACGTCGCGGCGGACGGCGCGGGGATCAGCCAGGGCAAGAGCCTGCACCGCGTCGAACCCGCGCTCGTGCAGCGCGAGATCGAGGCCGCGGGCTTCGTCCTCGAGGCCGAGTCGCGCGCGCTCGCGAACCCCGACGACGAGCACGACTGGAACATCTTCAGCGAACGCCGCCGCGACCAGACCGATCGCTTCCTGTACCTCTTCCGCAAGCCGGAGTAGCCCGATGAACGCCTCGCTCGCCCTCGGCGCCCTGGTCGCCTCCCTCGCCGCCGGTGGCGCGGCCGCCCTCGGCTTCGCGTCCACGGATCCCGGAGGCGCTGCCGAAGCCGAGCCCTCGGTCGGCGTCGAGGACGCGGCCGGCCGCTGGCGGCTCGTGCTCGCCTCCCCCGGCGGCGAGCTGCCGTTCGGCCTCACGCTCGCGGTCTCCCCCGGTGGGCTGGTCGCCACGATCCACAACGGCGAGGAGCGCATTCGAGCGAGCCGCGTCGTCCACGAGGGCGCGCGGCTGCACGTCGACCTCGCGCCCTACGACTCGCGACTCGTCGCCGAGCTCTCCGCGGACGGCCAGTCGCTGAAGGGCCGCTGGGAGAAGTCCGCGGGCGGCGACAAGCTCGTTGGCCTCGCGCTCACGGGCACACGCGGCGACGCTCCGCGCTTCACGCTGAAGGCCACGACCCCCGAGCAGCGAGCGCGACTCGAAGGCCGCTGGGCCGTGCAGTTCTCCTCGGACGAGGCGCTCGCTGTCGGCCACTTCGAAGCGCTGCCGGATGGCCGCGCGCGCGGCACCTTCGAGACCACCCTCGGCGACTACCGCTTCCTCGCGGGCAGCTTCGACGGCGAGCGTCTGCGGCTCTCCTGCTTCGACGGCGGCCACGCGTTCCTGTTCGACGCCCGGCTCGACGACGACGGCGAGCTGCGCGGCGACTTCTGGTCGCGCGACTCCTGGCACGAGACGTGGACGGCGAAGCTCGACCCGGACGCGGCGCTCCCCGACCCGTTCGGGCTGACGACCTGGACGGGCAAGGTCCCGCTCGCCGAGCTCGCCTTCCCCGACCTCGACGGGAAGCGCCGCTCCCTCGCCGACCCCGCGTTCGCCGGCAAGGTCCGCATCCTCAGCCTGTTCGGGACCTGGTGCCCGAACTGCAACGACGAGGCGCGCTTCCTCGCGGAGCTGCACGAGCGCTACGCCGATCGCGGCCTCGCGATCCTCGGCCTCGCCTTCGAGCTGGACGAGGACTTCGAGCGCTCGAAGCGGCTCGTGCAGAGCTTCAAGCGCCGCCACGGCGCGGAGTACCCGGTCCTGATCGCGGGCGTCTCGGACAAGCGCAAGGCGTCGGAGGCCTTCCCTGCCCTCGACCGCGTGCGCGCCTATCCGACGGCGCTGATCCTCGACGCCAAAGGAGAGGTGCGCGCGATCCACACCGGCTTCAGCGGCCCGGCGACCGGCGCGGCCCACGAGCACATGCGCGAACGCTACGAGACCCTGATCGAGACGCTCTTCGCGGAGGCGTCCGCGCAGGACGGGAAGTAGCCGCGCTCAGAGCCTGTGAAGGAATCGCTCGCGCTTCTCGGCGCGTCGCGATCGTGTCCGGACAAGGCGCCCTGACGAAGCAACGCAGGCCGTTTCGGAGGAGGGGCAACGCAGCTCGGGGCGCGAGCGAGGCGTGGCGAGGAGTGCGATGCTTTTCTTCGCAGGCTCTCAGCGCGCGCCGCCGGCGTAGTCGCCGGTGAGCGTCGCGTCGACCGTGCCGTCCTCGTTCCAGGCGTGCCAGTTCCCGACGGGCCGCCCCATGCGGAAGCGCCCGACGGACTTCAGGCGTCCCGACGGGTACCACTCGCGGTGCTCGCCGACGGGCAGGCCGCTGCGGTAGCTGCCCTGGGAGCGCTTGCGTCCGCTCGGGTACCAGAACGAGCGCTTGCCGTCCTGCTTGCCGTCGACGTACTCGAATTCCCACTCGCAGTGGCCGGTCTCGCTGTAGGCGGAGAGCGGTCCGTTCTGCTCGCCGAAACGAAACTCCCCCTGCTGGCGCAGCGCGCCGGAGGTGTGGAACAGGCGGAACGGGCCGTGCTGGACGCCGCCCTGGTAGAGCGTCTGCCACTCGAGGCAGCCGTCCTCGTCCCAGGTGGTCCGCAGTCCGTGCTGGTAGCCGTCGACGAACGCGGCCTCCTCGCGCTTGACCCCGGACTCGTCCCACAGGTTGTGCTTGCCGACGCGCTGATCGCCCTCGTACTCGCCGCGGCGCAGCAGTCGGCCGCGCTCGTTCCACTCGCGCAGGACGCCGTGCTTCAGCCCCGCGACGAAGTCGGTCTCGGAGGCGAGCTGTCCGTTCT
>CAYGST010000090.1:0-12459 GCA_964352415.1 uncultured Planctomycetaceae bacterium
CCTCGCCCTCGTCACGCTCACGTCGATCCTCTGCCCGTCCGCCTCCGCCGCCCTCGGCGCGCAGACAGAGTTCGCCGTGAGCTTCCACCCCGAGGCCTGCGACGAGTCCTTGGATGGCCGCGTGCTCTTGATGCTGTCCACCGACGACAGCGCGGAGCCGCGCTTCCAGGTCACGTACAGCGTGTCCTCCCAGCAGATCTTCGGCGCCGACGTGCACGGGCTCGCGCCGGGCGCCGAAGTCGTCTTCGACGGCGGCGAGCTCGGCTTCCCGCTGCAGGACCTCGGCGACCTTCCCGCGGGGGAGTACGTCGTGCAGGCGCTGCTGCACCGCTACGAGACGTTCGAGGTCGCCCACGGCCACACCTTGAAGCTGGCCATGGACCGGGGCGAGGGACAGAAATGGAACCGCGCGCCGGGGAACATCTACAGCACTCCGCTCGAGGTCCGCATCGATGAGGGAGCGCAGCTCATCGAGGTCGTGCTGGACCAGGTCATCCCGCCGATCGAACCGCCGCAGAACACGAAGTACATCAAGCACATCCAGATCGAGAGCAAACTGCTGAGCGACTTCTGGGGACGGCCGATGACCCTCGGCGCGCATGTCCTGGTGCCCGAGGGCTTCGAAGAGCATCCCGAAGCCCGCTACCCGCTCGCCATCTTTCACGGCCACTTCCCCGCGGACTTCGGCGGCTTCCGCCCCGAGCCGCCGGACGCGGATCTCGAACCGGAGTACAGCGAGCGCTTCCGCCTCGAGGGCTACAACCGCATTCAGCAGGAGGAGGCCCACGACTTCTACCGGCGCTGGACCTCCGACGACTTCCCGCGCTTCCTGATCGTCGAGATCCAGCACCCGAACCCGTACTACGACGACTCCTACGCGGTCAACTCGGCCAACCTCGGTCCGTACGGCGACGCGATCACCTACGAGCTCGTGCCCGCGATCGAGGAGGCCTTCCGCGGAATCGGCGAGGGCTGGTCGCGCTTTCTGTACGGCGGCTCGACCGGTGGTTGGGAGGCGCTCGCCGCGCAGATCTTCTACCCGGATGAGTACAACGGCTGCTTCGCGGCCTGTCCCGACCCGATCGACTTCCGCGCCTACTGCCTCGTCGACCTCTACGAGGACGAGAACGCCTACTGGGAGGAGGGGCCGTTCGCGCGCGTCCTGCGACCGGGCCACCGCGACTGGCTCGGGCAGGTCGATGCTTCGCTGCGGGACATGAACGCCTACGAGCTGGCGCTCGGCTCGAAGGGCCGCTCGGGCGATCAGTTCGACGTCTGGCAGGCCGTCTACTCCCCGGTCGGCGACGACGGCTACCCGAAGCCCATCTGGGACAAGCAGACCGGCGTGATCGACCGCGACGTGGCGGAGCACTGGCGCGCGAACTACGACCTGCGCTTCATCATGGAGCGCGACTGGGCGACGCTCGGACCGAAGCTCGAGGGCAAGCTGCACATCTACTGCGGTGACATGGACAACTACTACCTCAACAACGCGGTCTATCTCACGGAGGCGTTCCTCGAGTCCACGACCGCGCCGTACTACGCGGGCGACATCGACTACGGCGACCGGGCCGAGCACTGCTGGAACGGGGATCAGGAGAACCCCAACGCCATCTCGCGCCTGCGCTACAACACGATGTACCTGCCGCGCATCCTCCAGCGCATCGAGGAGTCGGCGCCCGAGGGCGCCGACCTCACGAGCTGGCGCTACTGAGCCCGAGCGGCTCCGCAGCGGGTCAGTCCACCGCGATCAAGAGGCCCTTGAGGTAGCGCGAGCGCGGGAAGTCCGGGCGCTGGGGGTGGTCGGCGCCTGCGCCCAGGGTCTCGAGCAGTCGCAGGTCGCGGCCGGCGCGACGCGCGGCGCGGAACACGACGCCGACGAACTCCGGCAGGTCGACGGCGCCCGAGCAGGAGAAGGTCGCGAGGAGCCCGCCCGGCTTGACGCACTCGAAGGCGAGCGCGTTGAGGTCGAGGTACTTGTTGAGTCCCTGCTCGAGCTCGCGTTTGCCGCGCACGATCTTGTGCGGATCGAGGATCACGACGTTCGCGCCGCCCTTGTCGCGCTCCCGGCGCATGAAGTCGAAGGCGTCGTCGTGGTAGAGCTCGACGACGGCGTCGTTCGCGGCGCGCGAGGCCTCGGCGCGCTCCAGCACGACCTCGTCGAGGTCGACCGCGCGTACGCGTCGTGCGCCCGCCGCCGCGGCGTGCAGCGCGAAGCCGCCGATGTTGCAGCACAGGTCGAGCACGTCCGCGCCCTCGCAGAAGCTCGCGACGCGCTTGCGGTTCTCCCGCTGGTCGCAGAAGAAGCCCGTCTTGTGACCGGCGCCGGGCAGGACGCGGAAGCGCACGCCGTCCTCGGTGATCTCGACCTCGCCGACGTCCTCCGGTTCGGCCTCCGGATCGAAGCCCTCCTGATTGCGCGCGGTCTTCGGAACGCGGTGGACGATGCGCGCTTCGGGGTAGAGCTGCGCCAGCGCCCACGTGACCTCCTCGCGTAGCTCGTAGAAGCCGCGGGCGTGGTACTCGCAGACGAGCACGTCCGCCATGCGATCGACGATCAGGCCCGGCAGGTCGTCGCCCTCGGCGTGGACGACGCGGTAGGCGTCGGTGCGCTTCGGAAGGTCGAGCAGTCGCTTGCGGAGGCGATCGGCGGCGGCGATCCGCTCCAGGAGAAAGCGGCGCGGGTGATCGAGATCGCTCTTCCGGCCGCGCGAGAGGACACGCAGCGTGATGTCCGACTCGGGGTTGTAGAGCCCGTGTCCGACGAAACGGCCCGTGGCGTCGTGAATCTCGACCAGGGCGCCCGCAGGGACCTCCTCGCGCGGAATCTCCACCTGGCGGGCGTAGATCCAGGGGCCGCGGGAGAGCTCGTCCGTCACGAGCTCGATGTGGGGGAGGGAGACCTTCATGGGAGACGTCGTCGGGCGCACGGCTGGCACGGGCTTCGTAAGGGGCGCTACCCTACGCGCCGTGCGAGGCCAGGACCGCCCCCCAGTCGGGAATGGTCTCGCAATCCCGCCGCCGCGCCGTAGGTTCCCGGCCCGCACGCCCCCCGTCCCCCAAGCGACCGAGCCCATGATCCTTGCCCTCGTTCAGGTCCTCGCCCTCGAAGGCGCCACCGTGCATTCGATGGTCCCCGAAGCGCCCCCCGTGGTCGCCACCGTACTCGTCGAGGATGGGCGCTTCCTCGCGGTCGGTGCTGAGCTGGAGATTCCCGCGGAGGCGATTCGGGTGGACCTCAGCGGGAAGCACATCATCCCCGGACTGATCGACGGAATGGTGCACCACGACATGGAGCACGACCTGCTCTACGTCCTGCACGGGGTGACGCTGGCCCGCGACATGGGCAACGACCTCGGCCGGATCTTCGTCAACGCGCTGCCGAACTCCCGCGACGCGATGCCCGGTCCCGCGCTGCTCGTCGCAGGCGCCATCTTCGACGGCAACCCGCCGGCCACGACCGAGGCCGTCGTCGTCCGCGACGCGGCCGAGGTGGAGGGCAAGCTTCCGCGCCTGCTCGAGCTCGGTGCGCAGTTCGCCTCCTACCACACGGGCCTTCCCGGCCCCGCCTGGGCGCAGCTGCTCGCCAGCGCCGAGCAGAGTGGGGTTCAGGTCTGGGGTCCGCTGCCCGCTGGCCTGACGCTCGAGCGCGTCGTGACCTCGGGGCAGGACGGCGTCTGCTACCTCGAGGGCTTCCTCACGGACGACGGGAGCTTCGATGAAGCTCTCGCGCGCGAGCGCGCGGCGCTCTTCGCGGAGAACGACGTGGCAGCGATGCCGCTGCTGCACGTCTACGGCTACCGCGCGGAGGATCAGGGCGAGGACCCGCCGATCTTCAACTACCTCGCGCCGTGGTACGCCGACTGGTGGCGCGCCGACCTCCAGCAGCGCCGCGCGCGCTTCGACGAGGACTATCTGGCCAAAGGAGCGGAGGAGTACCAGCGCAAGCAGTGGCTGGTGCGCGCGCTGTACGAAGCCGGAGCCGCTCTGGTCCCCGGCTCCGCCGCTCCGAACCCGTGGATGGCCCCTGGCCTCGGGCTGCACGACGAGCTCGAAGCATGGGTCGCCGCCGGCATCCCCGACGCCGCCGTGCTGCGCTTCGCGACCGCGGGCGCGGCCGAGGCCCTCGGTATCGACGCCGAGCGCGGCACGATCGAGGCGGGCAAGATTGCCGACGCCGTGATCCTGTCCGCGGATCCAGCGGCCGACGTGCGGGCCCTGCGCGCGCCCGAAGGTGTGGTCCTGCGCGGGAGCTGGATGGACGCGGAGAGCCTGGGCCGTCTGCGCCAGGCCTTGCTCGCGGCGCAGCTCGAGGCGAGCGCCAAGGCGCTCGCGCCGATCCCCGTCACGAAGCCGGAGCTGCCGGAGGGTCGCGTCGTCCTGACCGGGCGCGTGGTCGGCAAGGCGTTCGACCGCACGACCTCCGCGGAGGAGTACTGGGTCGTGCGCTGCTTCGAGGGGGACACGGCCTGGGTCTCGCGCATGGTCACGCCCGCGGGCGTCGGCAAGGGCGAGTCCGAGCAGACGCTCATCCAGCGCTTCGACGACAAGGGCAGGCTGACTTCGTTCCGCCTCGAGATGCTCAATGGAGGCCAGGTCTACAAGGTCGAGGGCCAGCAGATCAGCGGCCAGTTCCGCATCAAGCGCTGGGTCTCCGACAGCTACATCGACACGAACTCCTCGCCGAGTCGCCCGGACCTCGTCGACGTGGGCATGAGCCTCGGTCCGATGCTGATCGCCAACTACATCGACGACGGGACCTTCGTCACGCTGTACTTCGACGGCATGGATCCGGCCCTCGGAGGATGGGAGTGCAAGCGAGGGGACAACGGCGTCCTGGCGGTCAAGACCGCCGAGGGGCCGCTGGTCGCCACCTTCGAGCCGAACGGCGCCGTGGCGCGCATCGCGCGGACCCTGGGCCAGGCCACCGTGCACTACGAGTCCGAGGGCAGCGACTCCTTCGGCGGGCCGGGCGTGCCGCCGAGGCGCTTCCCCGAGCCCCCCGGCGACGCCGGCGAGGCGCCGCCCGGAGAGGGCGGCGCCGGCGGATCGAACGGCGACGAGCGCTGATCGGCGGCGCCTCCGCGACGGATCGCAACGAAGGAGGGGCGCCTCGGGTTGCAGCCCGCGGCCCCCGCGCGGAGAATCCCCCGCATGTTCGAGGACCCGACACCTCCGTCCGACGCTCCGCCCACGGCGGGTGAGGTCGCGCCCACCGGCCGCCAGTGCGGCGCGGAGGTGAACCGCGGCGTGCCGCCAGCCGCGCCGGGGGAGTTCGGTCCGCTCGCCTGCGGTCCGCACGCCATCTGGCCGCCGGTCGTGCTCGCGCCGATGGCCGGCGTCACGAATCGCGCCTACCGGCGGCTCTGCGACGAGTACGGTGCCGGCATCTGTACTTCGGAGATGATCACGGCGCGGGGCTACCGGATGGGCAACGCCATGAGCCGCCTGCTGGCCTCCGGCGACCCGGGCGAGTTCCGCTCGGTGCAGGTCTACGGCTCCGACCCGCTCGACGTCGGCGAGATGGTCAAGTCGCTGGTCGACGACGGCGTACATCACGTCGACATGAACTTCGGCTGCCCCGTTCCGAAGGTGACGCGCCACGGAGGCGGTAGCGCGATCCCCGTGAAGCCCCGCTTGCTCGCGCGGCTGGTGCGCGCCGCCGTGCGCTCTGCGGGGGACGTGCCGGTCACGATCAAGGTGCGCAAGGGCATCGACGACTCGCTCATCACGTACCGCGACTCCGGTCAGGTCGCGCAGGAGGAGGGCGCGCGCTGGATCGCACTCCACGCGCGGACGTCGGCGGAGCTGTACAGCGGCGAGGCCGACTGGAGCGCGATCACCGACCTCAAGCAGCGGCTCGCGATCCCCGTGCTCGGCAACGGAGACATCTGGGAGAGCTGGGACGCGCTGCGCATGATGCGCGAGACCGGTTGCGACGGCGTCGTCATCGGGCGCGGTTGCCTCGGTCGCCCGTGGCTCTTCGCGGAGCTGCGCGCCGTGTTCGAGGGTCGCGAGCCCGAAGCGCCGCCGACCTTCGGCGAGATCGCCCGCATCATGGATCGCCACGCTACGGCCTTGACCGAGGTGTTCGGTGAGGAGACCGGCGTCCACCAGATGCGGAAGTGGTGCGCGTGGTACACGAAGGGCTTTCATGGTTCCGCCTCCATCCGCGGCCGGCTAGCGCGCATGGACAGCCTCGAGGAGATGCGCACGGCGCTCGCGGAGATCCCCGCGGAGACTCCGTTCCCGCTGCACGCGCTGCGAGTCAACCGCGCGAAGCGCGGCGGTCAACAGCGGGTCAAGCTGCCCGAGGGCTACCTCGACGACCGCGACGACGACACGCCCCCCAAGAGCCCCCACAGCCCCGAAGAGCTCGAGGCGTGGGAGAAGGCCCTCTCGGGCGGATGAGCTCCTCCGAGACGCCCGACGTGGTGGTGGTCGGCGCGGGCGCGGCGGGGCTGTGGGCCTCGCTCGCCGCGGCGCGCCGTGGGGCGCGCGTGCTCGTGCTGGAGAAGACCCCGCGCACGGGGACGAAGATCCTGGCCAGCGGCGGCACGCGCTGCAACCTGACCACGACCCTGGATGCGGTGGGCGCCGGGCGGCTGTTCGGCGCGCAGGGCGAGCGCTTCCTGCGGCCGGCGCTCGGCGCGCTCACGCCGCGCGACGTCGTGGCGAGCTTCGAACAGATGGGCGTACCCTGCGAGGTCGCTCCGCTCGAGAAGGTGTTCCCGAAGAGTCAGCGCGCGAAGGACGTCCGCGACGCGCTCGAGCGCGCGGCGCTCGCGGCGGGCGTCGAGTTTCGCTTCGAGCAGCGCGTGATCGAGGTGCGCGAGGCGCCGAACGGCTTCGAGCTCCTCGTCGAGGGGAACGCCACGGTGCAGGCCGGGCGCGCGCTGCTGTGCCCCGGCGGCCAGAGCTATCCGGGAAGCGGCACGACGGGCGACGGCTACGCCTGGATCGAGGCCCTCGGGCTGACGCTCGTCGCTCCCGTGCCCGCCCTCGTGCCGCTCTCCAGCTCCGCGCGGTGGGTGCACGAGTTGACCGGCCTCGCCGTTCAGGACGCGGAGGTGCGCCTGCTCGACGGCGCGGGGAAGACGCGCCTGCGCCGCGCACGGCCCGTGCTGTTCACGCACAAGGGACTCTCCGGCCCTGGAGCGATGGACGTCTCGGGTCTCGTGGCCCGCGAGCTGCACGACGCCAGGGCCGCCGGCGGGACAGCGCCCACGTTCGAGCTGTCGATCGATCTCGCCGTCCAGCGCGAGCGCGACGAGCTGCGCGACGCCATGATCCAGGGCGCCTCGGCGAGCGGGACGCAGCGCGTGGCGAAGGCCCTCGGCGGCCTGCTGCCCCGGCGCCTCGTCGAGGCCGCCTGCGAGGCGGCCGACCTGCGCCCGAACCCGCCCTGCCGCGACCTCACGAAGGCCAGTCGCCACGCGCTCGTCGAGGCGCTCAAGGGCCTGCGCGTTCCGATCGACGGCACGCTCGGCTTCGACCAGGCCGAGGTCACCCGCGGCGGACTCTCGCTGCGCGAGGTGAATCCGCGCACCATGGAGTTGAACCGCTACCCCGGCCTCTACGTCTTCGGTGAGCTGCTCGACGTCGACGGCCCCATCGGAGGCCTCAACTTCCAGGCAGCCTTCGCCACGGCGGAGCTAGCCGCCCGCCACGCTACCCGCGAGCTCGAAGGCGCATGATCTGGAGCCTCTACATCTACCTCGGCGTCAGCGCGTTGACGTTCCTCGTCTACGGCTTCGACAAGCGCCGAGCCGCGAAGGGAGGCAGCCGCGTGCCCGAGAAGACGCTGCACCTCATGGAGCTCTTCGGCGGCTGGCCCGGCGCCTTCCTCGCGCAGAAGACCTTCCGCCACAAGACGCAGAAGCGCTCGTTCCGGGTCGTCTACTGGGCCATCGTGGCCCTGCACGTCGCCGCCTGGGGCGGCTGGCTGTACCTGCGCGCGACCGCGGACGGCGCGGCTTAGCCCGCTACTTCTCCCCTTCGTCCTCGGGCGCCTGCAGTTCCAGGACGCCGGCGCGGGTCATGACGCTGATCATGGTGTGTCGCACCCAGAGGCCGTCGTTGTGCAGCGTGTCGCGACGCGCCGTGCCCGCCTCCTTCAGCTTCGTCGAGCGATCGACCTTCTTTACCCACTTCGAGAGGAAGGACTCCCAGTCCTTCACCTTCGGGAGGTCCTCGAGCAGCTTGTCGGGCGTGCTCTCGTGGGTGTCCCACAAGGCGTGCAGGCGGTCGAGGTTCGGCCCGTAACCGTCGCGCAGGACGGGATAGCCGGACAGGTACGTGAGCGCCATCGCGTAGCGTAGCCCGCGGTGGCGCTGGATCGACTGGAACAGCTCGCCCACCTCGTCGTAGAGCGGCTTCTGCTTCGGCCCTGGGACCGGCGCCTTGTACGACTTCCAGTCGTCCTTGAGGTCGTGGAGAACGCCGAGACAGTCGACGTCCGGCATCTCCATGCGCGCGCCCGAGGCCCAGGCGTCGTACAGGGTGAGCCCGGTGTAGACGCCGCCGAGGCGGTCCGTGTAGGCGTGCGCGAAGGCCACCGCGTAGGTCTGCTGCGCGCCGTCGTCGAGCTGCATCTCGACCAGCGCCTCAGCGAGATCGTGGTCGGGGCGAAAGCCGTTGATCGCGTTTGCGAACAGGCGCTCGGGGTCGTCGAGGCGCTGCGTGCGGCGCAGCTCCCGCGCGCCGTAGTCGTAGAGCCAGGCGCTGTCGAGCTTGCGTTCGGGGACGCGGAAGAAGAACTCCTCGCGCTTCTTCACGACAGCGGAGCTCGTGGGCGCCAAGGCCTTGCGCTGGATCGGCTGAGCGGGCGCATGCACTGCGGGGTCGTAGTAGGGCGCTGGCTCCACGAGCAGCCAGAGGCCCGGGTCACGGGGCTGCGTCTTCAGGACGTAGTTGACCAGCCGGTTCTGGAAGGTGTCGAGCCAGACGACCTCCGAACGGAACCACTCGATCAGCTCCTTCTTCGTGTCCAGGTCCAGCTTGGACCAAGCAGCGGTGACCTGTTCGTCGGTCGGGCCGTCCTGTGGCGTCACGGCCGGCGTGGTCGCGAGCACGGTAGCGAGGGCGAGGGCGTTCAGCATCTCGGAAGCGTAGCCCCGGACAGCCGAGGACGCTACGCGCGAAGCCGGCGTCCGGCGTCAAACCAGGCGGAAGCCCATGCCCGCGCGGCGCGCCGCTTCGCCGTCGGCGTCGTCGCGATCTCCGACCACGAGGCACTCTGCGGGCGTGACCCCAAGGCGCTCGGCGGCGACCAGGTAGCCCGAGGGGGACGGCTTGAGCTGCGCCGGACCGCCGGGCTCGCCGCTCGCGACGACCACCTCGAACAAGGCCTCGGCGCCCAGCGCACGCAGCTTGTCGCGGGCCGGATAGTCACTGACGAGCGCCGTGCGCCCGCCGCCGCTACGGAAAGCCGAGACCTCGTCGAGCAGACCCGCGCGCCGGAAGCGGGGCAGCCAGCGACATGGCCTTCGAATCATCCACTCGCGAACGACGGCTTCGAGCGCTTCCCGGGTGACGCCGAGCTTCGCGGACGCCAGGTCGAGCTGTAGACCGAACGGATCGCCGCCCGCGTCCAGGCCCTCCTCGCGGATCCGCTCGTGCTCGTGTCGGAACGCGCGAATCGCGCCTAGGAGCGGCAGACCCAGCAGCAGGAGCTCCGCGGCCATCGCCAGCTTGAGGGGCTTCGGCGCGTACAGCGTGCCGTCGAGGTCGACGAGCCAGGCCCGGTAGCTCGGCTCGAGCGAGGGACCGGCGCCCGCCGATTGCGCGGAAGCCTCGCTCACCGCTTGCGCAGGATCGTGCGCAGCTGCATCTGCATGCCGCGGTTCTTCTCGACGTAGGGGAGTCCGAGGCGCGCCAGCTCCTTGGCCGTCTCGAGCTCGTTGAGATGCATCGCACTCCACAGCGCGCCGTACGGGTACAGGATCTTCGCGACCTTGCGTTCACGGATGGGACCCAGCGCGTGAAGAGCGACGATGTCCGCGGCCGCGACGCGCTGCTGGTCTGGATTGGCGGCCCAGAAGGCCGAGGCGAAGACCGCGTACTCCAGGAGCCCGAACTCGTTCTTCGGGTCGAGTTCACGCGCCAGCGCGATCTGCTCGGGCGTGGCCTTCGTGCTCCCGAGGAGCAGCTTCAGGGCCGGCGCGAGCTCGGCCTTCTCGTTCTGCGGGTCCAGGACGAGGTAGTGGGCGAGCAGCGGCAGCAGGTGCTCCCCGCCGGGACTCCCATTGGGCAGCTTCGGGTAGAGCGCGAGCGCCCGCGCCGCGAGGGCCGGCTTGGCCTCCTCGTCGGCAGCGGCGAACTCGACCCCCAGCGCCTTCGCCGCGAGAAGCGGCTCGCGCCCCGCTCTGCGCAGCTCGGCGAGGTGCGCGAGGTAGGGCACCGCGCCGCCTTCTTGATAGCCCGTCCGCCCGTAGACCTCGCCGTCCGCCGTCATCAGGAGCACGGTCGGGAAGCTACTCACCTGGTACTGCTGCGACAGTTCGCGGTTGCGATCGATGTCCGGTACCTGGTCGAGCGCGTCGTGAGTCCGCGGCAGGTCGACCATGACCAGGACGTAGTCGTCGGCGACGCCGGCGAGGAAGGCCTCCTGGCGGAACACCTCGCGCTTCAGCTTCTTGCACCACGAGCACCAGTCCGAGCCCGTGAAGTCGACGAGCACGTCCTTCTTCGCTTCGCGCGCGAGCTCGAGCCCGCGATCGAAGTCCTGGACCCAGGTGTCCCCGGGGGAGGCGAGGCTGGCCGTGACGGTGAGGAGGAGGGAGAGCATCGACTACTCGTCCGCGGTGAAGCGCTCGTGACCCTTGTCCTCACGCGCCCGGATGCCCTTGTAGGTCGCCATCGCCGTCTCGAGATCGCCGTCGATGACGTTCTCCTCGAGGGTGAGCAGATCGCGGTCGAACGCGATCATCGCCTTGCGATAGGCGAGCACGAAGTCCACCTTGGCCTTGCCCTCCATCGGCTCCGCCATGTGCGGCGCCTCGACCTTGGCCTTCGCGACCGCGTGCTGCAGGCCGACGATCGCCGTCAGCGACGCCTCGTTCTGCGCGGGGTCCTTGAGGCTCTTGCGGAGCGTGCGGATGTGCGTCTCGATCTCCTCCATGGCCTCGCCGAGCGGCGTCTCATCCGGAGTGGCGCCCTCGAAGCCCGCGCCATCGACGGGGGCGGAGAGCTGGAGCGTGGCGAAGGCCGCGAGGCCCAGGAACAGGGTGATGGAGAGCAGTCGTTGCATGACAGTCGTTCGGAGGGGTCGAAGTATGGGGGGGTGCGTTCGAGCCGAGCGCGGAGCGCGCCGGCGTGTTCGGTTCGTGGTGAAGATCAGCGCTCGCCGCGGCGCTGCTTGAGCTGGATCTCGAGAATCTCGTCGAGGTCCGCCTCCCAGTAGCGCGCCTGCTCCTCGGCGCTCGGCTCGACCAGCGGGCGCACCACGCGGAAGCCGACGAACGGCGCGTCGGTGTGGTACCAGATGCTCTTCGGCAGCTGGGGGTCCTGGACCTTCCAGCCCTTGCGCGACGCCTTGCGCGCCCCGCTGCGCAGGTCCTCGATGTCGTCGTCCCAGGAGCCGCCGCGCACGACGCGCGGGTAGAGCTGCTTCGGCCAGACGACGGGGTCCGCGAGCGCGGCCTCCGTCGGGTAGCTCTTGCCGTGCGCGTCGAGCGTCCACTCGGCGACGTTCCCGTGCATGTCGTAGAGGCCCCAGGGGTTCGGCTTCTTGGTCCCGACCTTCGCGTAGGCGTCGTCGCCGTTCTCGAAGTAGACCGCGTAGTCGTCCGCGTCCGTCGGATCGTCGCCAAACGAGTAGGCCGTCGTGGTTCCCGCGCGACAGGCGTACTCCCACTCGGCCTCGGTGGGCAGGCGGTAGAAGCGCCCGGTCTTCATCGAGAGCCACTTCGTGTACTGCTTCGCCGCGAACTGGGTCATGCACACGGCGGGGTAGCCGCTGACGCCCATGCCGAAGTCCATCGGTACGTACGGCGGGGTCGGGCGGCTGACCGCGTCGGCCCAGGGCGCCTGCGGCGCGGCGTCGACGGTCTCCGAGGCGCGCAGCTGCAGGTCGAGGCGATCCATGAACACGCGGTACTCGTCCCAGCGCACCTCGTGCATGCCCATCCAGAACGGCGAGACCTGCACCTCGCGCTGCGGACCTTCATCCGAGCCGCGTTCGGCCTCGTCCTCGGGGCTGCCCATGACGAACGCACCGCCGGGGATGGGCAGGAGCGTGAACCCGACGTCCGCCTCGGTGATGCGCTCGGTGTAGCTCGTCATCTCCGCTTCGCTGGCGGCGTTCGAGCCCTCGACGGCGACCGGCGGCGGAGCTCCCTCGGGGGCTGCGGGGTAGCGCGGCTCGGCGCCGTCCTGCGACGCGCCGACCGAAGCGGCGACGAGCGGGAGCAGCACGGAGAGCCAGAGGATGGAGGAGGTGTGGGGGCGATTCACGGT
>CAYGST010000091.1:0-12354 GCA_964352415.1 uncultured Planctomycetaceae bacterium
GCCGTTCTACCTGGGGGTGGGAATCCGCCGGTTCGCCATCGCGCCGGCGCACGCGAGCACGGCGGTGACGCTCCAGCCGCGGCGGGTCGCCTCGCCGTCGAAGGCCCGGTCGGCTGCGTAGAGGGCGGCCAGGGTGAACGCGGCGAGCAGCACCTCGCCGCGCGAGGCGACGAGCAGCAGCGCATCCGAGTTGAGCGGGTGCACGCACCACAAGAGCGCCGTCGCGATGCCCACGGCGGCGGCAACCGGCGCGAGCGACGTGCGCAGGGCCGCGCGGCGCGTGAAGCCGAACAGCAGCAGCGTGCTCAACACGTGCAGCGCGAGGTTCACGGCGTGGTAGCCGTGGACCTGCAGCTCACCCCATGCGTAGTTGAGCGCGAAGCTGAGCGCCACGAGCGGGCGCCCGCTGGCGCCCGAGCCCTCGCGAGCGTCGAACGGGGGCCAAGCCGAGCGGACGGCCGGGTCCTCGACGATCGAGTGCACGTCGTCGAACAGGAACGGCCCCTGTAGCCCGCCGGCGTAGACCGCGCACGCGACGAGGGCCAGCACCAGACCGGCGATGAGGCGTGCGGAGCGTCCTTCGAGCATGGCGGGATTGTAGGCGACGCGCGCCCGCTTCAGCACGTCTGCGCGAGCCAGCGCGCCGTGCGCTCGGTGGCCTCGCGCAGGTCGACGCGCTCGCGGTAGCCGAACGCTTCGCGCGCGGGCGCCATCGAGTACGAGTGCGACGTCGCGAGCTGGGTCGCGACGAAGCGCGTCATGCGCGGCTCGCCGGGGAGCGGGAGCCAGGTGTGGAGGCGCTCGAGGACCGTGCCGATCCGGTAGGCGGCGCCCTGCGACATCTTGCGTTCGACGGGCGCGACGCCGAGTCGGACAAGCAGCTCGTCGATCCACTCCCAGAGCTGCACGGGCTCCTCCTGCCCGATGAAGTAGCCGCGTCCCGCGTGCGGCGAATCGGGCGCGAGGGCGTCCGCAGCTAGGACGTGCGCGTGGGCGGCGTTCTCGACGTAGCACAGCGTGACCTCGTTCGCGCCGTCACCGATGCGCGCGAGCTTGCCCGCCCGCGCGGTCGCGACGACGCGTGGTAGCAGGTGGGGGTCGCCCGGACCGAAGATCAGGTGCGGTCGCAGCGCGCAGACCGCCAGACCGTCGCCGTTCGCCTCGAGCGCGAGCCGCTCCGCCTCGGCCTTGCTCTCGGGGTAGTGGGCGAAGAACTCCGTGGCGAGCGGGAGGTCGTTCGAGGCGTCGATGTGATCCGTGCCGTCGAAGCAGACGGACGGTGAGCTCGTGTGGAGGAGCCGCGGGACGCCGGCGGCGCGGCAGGCCTCGACGACGCTGCGCGTCCCCTCGACGTTGGCGGCGAAGAACTCCGAACGCTTGCCCCAGACGCCGGCCTTCGCTGCGACGTGGAACACGACGTCCCTGCCCTCGGCGGCCCGCGCGAGGGCCTGCGTGTCGGCGAGGTCCGCGCGCAGCGTGTCCACGCCGAGTTCGCGCAGGTGCGGATGGTTGCCGCGGGAGATGGAGGCGACCTCGTCGCCGCGCGCGCGCAGCTGGCGGCAGAGCTCCGTACCGAGGAAGCCGCCGCCGCCGGTGACGAGGGCCCTCACGCGAGCTGCTCCTCGGCCCAGCGCTTCAGCAGGCCGCGGTGGATCTTCGCGTTGTGGCGCACGTCCACGGGGAACCCGGGGTGGAAGAGGTAGTCCTCGATCTCCGCGAGCCCCGTGGCCTCGGCGACGTGCTCGCGCAAGCGCTCGACGAACGCGGCGCGCGAACGATCGGTGACGGGCGCCGCGCCGCGCTCGCACTCGACGACGAGTACGGGACGCTCGGCGCCCGGCGCTCCGACGCCGACGAGCGCGGTGCGCTGGACGCCAGGGGCGGAGTTGTAGAGGACCTCGGTAGGGACCGGCATGACGAGGCCGTTCGCGGTCTGCAGCCGATGACTCTTGCGACCCTGAAACCAGAGCCGCCCGGACTCGTCGCGCCGGACGATGTCGCCGATGCGGTGCAGCAGGCGATCGCCCGCTCCGATCTTCGCGGCGCGCGTCGCCTCTTCCTGGAACTTGTACTCGCGGGTCACGACCGGGCCGCGGACGCACAGCTCGCCCGGTGTCCCGTCCGGGACGCGCAGGTCGTCGGACCAGGCGTCGATCGGTGCGTCGTCGATGCCGATGACCTCGAGCTCGACGCCGGGGGCGGGGCGACCGACGCAGGTGCCGACGGCGCGCTCCCCGTGCAGGTCGCGGAGTCCCAGGATCTCGTGGCCGGAGATGCTCGTGGCGGGCAGGGACTCGGTCGCGCCGTACGGGGTGTGCACGTCGGCGTCGCCGGTCAGCACGTGGTGAAAGCCCTGCACGAGCTCGGGCGGAACGGGAGCACCGGCGATCAGCACACGCTTCAGGCTCGGCAGCTGGATGCCACGCTCGACGCACCACGGGACGACGCGGCGCCAGATGGCGGGGGAGCCGAAGGTGCTGGTCGCTTCGGTTCGTCGGATCGCTTCGACGATGCGCTCGGGGTCGCACGAACCCGGGCGCGACGGGTCCATGTCGGGGAAGACGCACGTCAGCTCGAGCCCGGGGCTGAACAGCGCGAAGAGCGGGAAGCAGGCGGCGTCGACCTCGCCGTGCTCGAAGCCGTAGAGCTCCTTCAGGGCCAGCACCTGACCCCAGAAGTTGCCGTGGCTGTACGTGACGCCCTTCGCCGGACCCGTGCTGCCCGAGGTGAACAGGATCGCCGCCTCCTGGCTGGCCGCGGTGTCCTCGACGAAGCGCGAGTCATCGCGCGAGCGCAGGAGCTCCTCGAGGGTGGTGCCGCCCCACAGCCAGCGGGTCCCGACGGTGACGGAGATCTCGACGGTCCGGAACGGCTTCGGGAAGACGCGCCGCAATGCGTGGGCGAGCGGGATCCCGACGAACGCGCGGGGCTGCATCCGCTCGACGCAGGAGAGCAGGTTGGCGCGGCCCATGCCCGGGTCGATCAGGATCGGGACGGCGCCGGCCTTGAGCAGGCCGAAGGTGATCGCGATCAGCTCGACGCCCGGCTTGACGAACAGGCACACGCGGTCGCCAACGGCGAGCCCGCGCTCGCGCAGTCCGCGCGCGACCCGGTTCGAGATCGACTCGAGCTCGCCGTAGGTGACCCCCGAGAGCTGGAAGCCGGCGCCCTTGCCCTTCGCGACGCGAACCGCGTGGCGGTCGGGCTCACGTGCTGCGAACTCGGAGAGGAGCTGCGCGATGTTGACCCGCGCGGGGATCCTCGCCGCGAGCTCCGCTGCGCTCGTCGTCGTGCCGTTCAGCTCCACTCGGCCAGCCAGGGCAGGACACGCTCGTGGGCATCCTCGAGCAGGTAGTGACCGGCGTCCGGGAGCGCGAGGACCTCGGCCAGCGGAAAGCGCCGCTCCCACTCCTCGCGGAATGCGGGCGTGAAGCACCAATCGCGCTCGCCCCAGGCGATGCGCATCGGCTTGCCGCGCAGGAGTCGCAGGTCGCTGTCGATGGCCTGCAGGGTCGCGTAGCTCGGGTGACTCGGGGACATCGGGATGTCCTGGACGAAGCGATGAGTCGCGATACGCGAGCGCCACGAGTCGTACGGCGCGAGGTAGCCCTTGCGCACCGTCGGGGTCATGCGGCCGGGCGCCTCGGTCGCCATGTGCACAGCGGCGCGGGCGAACGCGTTGAAGCCGCGCACGGCGAGCTCTCCGAGGAGCGGCGTGCGGCAGACGGCGATGCGCAGGGGGATGCGGCTCGAGGGAAACGCCGCCGTGTTCATGACGAACAGGCGCGCGATGCGGTCCGGATGACGGACCGCGAGGCCAGCCCCGATGGCGCCGCCCCAGTCGTGCACGACCAGCGTGATGTCGCGCAGGTCGAGCTCGAGCACCAGGCGCTCGAGGTTGTCCACGTGGTCGGCGAGCCGGTAGGTCCAGTCCTGGGGCTTGTCCGACAGGCCGCAGCCGAGGTGGTCGGGAGCGACGACGCGCCGGGTGGGGGCGAACTGCTCGATCACCCGCCGATAGAAGAACGACCAGGTCGGGTTGCCATGCACGCACAGGAGCGGAGAGGCGTCCCTAGGGCCTTCGTCGACGTAGTGCAGGGCACCCGCGGGCGTGTCGAGGAAGTGGTGCGCGAACGGGTACTCGTCCTGGAACGAGGTGCAGGCGCTCGTGGCGGCGTGGAGCCGTGCGGTGCTCGGATCGGCGGTCAACACGTGGCGTCCCATCCTTCGCTCTGGAGCTTCGGCTTCTCCTCGTCCCACCAGTCCCACGTGATCTCCGCGTCGTCGGAGACGTCGGCGCAGATCGAGACGCAGTGCCCGTACTGCAGGCTCTGGTGCACGAAGTGCAATCGCTCGCGGTGGTGGAGGATGACCGAGGTCGGGCTGGGTGCGGCGACCACCGTGCATTTGGACAGCTCGACGAGCCCGCAGCCGGCCTTCTTGAGGACGGCCTCCTTGGCGGACCACACGCGCGTGAAGTTGCGCCAGCGGAAGCCACCCGTGACGTCGTACTCCTCGCGCTTGGCCGTTGCGCGCACGATCTCCTGGCGGCGGGGCTGGATGCGCTCGACGTCGATGCCGACTGGCGCCGGGTAGACGATCCCGCACACGACGCCGCGCGTATGACTGACGGACCAGAACCAGCCGTTGACGGGTTCGGGGACGCCGGTCTCCGACTGCGCGAGGCGGCCGAGGTTCAGGCCGAGCCGCTTGGCGCTGCCGTGGCACGCCTCGCGCGCGGCGCGGCGCTGGTTGGAGACCCGCTCGGCGGAGGGTAGGTGCTTGCCCTGGCCGGGGGTCATGCGCATGACGGGGACGAGGTGAGCCTGGATCACGGTTTGCTCTCTCCCTCGATGGCCGCGCTCGCGGCGCGCTCGACGATGGACTTGTCGAAGTAGTTGACGCCCATGCCGGCGTCGACGACGAGGCCCTGTGCATTGATCCCGCTAGAGCGCGGGCTGAGCAAGTAGACAGCGGTGCTGGCGACCTCGTCGGTGGCGAGGCCTTGCTTGCGCAGGGTCGCGGACTCGGCGTAGAGGTAGCTGTCGAGGTAGCCGGGGATCCCGGCCGAGGCGGAGGTCTTCAGGAGCCCGGCGCGCACGCCGTTGAAGCGGACGCGGCTGAAGGCGCTGAAGCTCTTGGCGAGGAACACAACGGCCGAGTCGAGCGCGGCCTTGATCGGAGCCATGTAGCCGTAGTTCTCGGCCGCCATCGTCGTCGAGGAGATCGAGATGGTGACCACGGAGGCGTCCTCCGTGAACGTGTCCTTGAGCGCGTTGGCCAGCTTCACGAGGGAGAAGCAGGAGATGTCGATCGCTTGGAGAAAGTCGCGCTTTGGCGTCTCGTGGAACTCCTTGAGGCCCTCCGAGTAGTTGGCGAAGGCGATCGAGTGCACGAGCCCGTCGAGGGACTCGTGGCGCTCCGCGACGTTCGCGGCCAGGGCGTCGATCTCCTCCTCCGATTCCACGTCGCAGACGTGGACCTCGCGGCCGGCGAGCAGCTTCGCGGTGTCGCCGCGGCGCGCCTCGCTGCGCACCGAGTACACGACGGTCGCGCCCTCGGCCTCGAGCTGCTGCGCGATCTTCCACGCGACGCTCTTCTTGTTCGCCACGCCGGTGACGAGGTAGGTCTTGCCCTCGAGTCCGAGCCAGCTCATTGGGCGGTCTCCGGCGGCGCCATGGCGACGACGAACGACAGGCGCACGACGAGCTTTCCGGCCGAGGTGACCTTGGCCTTCATGTAGCAGGCCGGCCCGAGGCGCTCGGTCAGGGTCAGGTCGGCGTGCAGGGTCTCGCCGGGCTTGACCATGCGCTTGAAGCGCGCGCTCTCGATGCTGGTGAGCACGGGGACGCCGCCCGCCTTCGTCCCCTCGTCGGACTCCGCGCTCATGTAGACCGCCGCCGACTGGAACACGAACTCGTTCATGATCACGCCAGGCAGGATCGGGTTGCCGGGGTAGTGACCGGTGAAGAAGAAGGAGTCGGGCGCCACGTCCCACTCGGTCGTGATGCCGTCCTCGCGCTCCTCGAGGATGCGGTCGACGAACAGGAACGGCGTGCGGTGGGGAATGCGGGCCTCGACGACCTCCCTGCCCTGCACGGCCTGCGTCTCGGGATCAGAGTCCACCGGTGACCTCCAGGGTCGTGCCCGTGATGTACGCGGCGTCCTTCGCCGCGAGGCACTGCACGGCGTAGGCGACGTCCTCGGGCGCGCCGAAGCGCTTGACGGGGATCGTCGCGATGTACTCCTTGCGGAGCGCCTCGGGCAGGTCCTCGATCAGCTCGGTGTCGATGAAGCCGGGAGAGACGCAGTTGACCGTGATCTTGCGCTTGGCGACCTCCTTGCAGAGGGCGCGCATCAGGCCGACCTGACCGGCCTTCGAGGCCGCGTAGTTCCCCTGGCCGGCGAATCCGAAGCTCCCGGCGGGGGAGGTGACGATGATGATGCGGCCGTAGCGCTGGCGCATCATGTTCTGCACCCCGAACTTGCACATGTTGTAGGTGCCGCCGAGGTTCGTCTGCAGCACCGCGTCCCAGTCCTCGCGAGGCATCATCGCCAGGACGCCGTCGCGGCGCAGCCCAGCGTTGCTGACGAGGACGTCGACGCCACTCGGCGCGCGCTCGTCCATTCCGTTCCAGAAGCCCTCGCATGCGTCGTAGTCGCCGACGTCGAAGCTAGCCAGCTGCAAGCGCGCCTCATGCTCGGCGCACTGATCGCGCAGAGCGTCCGCGGCCGCCTCGTTCGAGCGGTAGGTCGCGAAGACCGTGGCGCCCTCGTTCAGGAAGGCGAGCGTCATCGCCTTGCCGAGCCCGCGCGTGCCGCCAGTGACGACGACGGTCTGGCCAGCGAAGCGGCCGTGCTCCACCGCGCTCACGCCGGCACCTCCGCCAGCTCGCGCAGGTACGCGTCGACCTTGTTGGCCGTGATGACGCCGTAGTTCGCGGCGCCGAGCCAGCCGGACATGATGATGCCGACGCTGCCCGCGTGGTACAGGCCCGGGATCTCCTCGGAGAGCTTCATCGAGTAGGGCAAGCCTTCGAACTTCGTGCCGAATGAGGAGCCAGCCGCGTGCTGGGTGTAGAACGCGAACGTCCGCGGCGTGGACGCCTCGACGTGGTCGATCTTGGCGCGCGTGCCGGGGACGAGGCGCTCCAGCGAGACGAGCGTGTCCTCGATCAGGCGCTGCTTGTCGGCCTCGTACTCCTCGTCGGAGAGGTCGGCCCAGTCGCCCCAGTTCGCGTTCATCGAGCTGACGAGCGTGTAGCGGTCGAGGCCCGGGCGCGTCTTCGGGTAGTAGAACGAGAAGGTGCGGCTCTCGCCGTGCTTGTCGCACAGCGAAGCGGAGTCGAACGTCTCACGCGTCGAGGTGAACAGCAGGTCGGTCACGAACGGGATCGATTCGCCGTCCCTCACGCCCATGTAGACCTGCGTGCTCGAGTTGTTGAGGCGAACGCCTTCGACGCCGGCGACGTACTCCGGGTCGAGGTTCTCGCGCCCGACGAGCTTGAGGATCGTCGACTTGAGGTTGGCGTTGGAGAGCACGGCGTCCGCGTGGATCACGCGGCCGTGGGCCTCGATGCCGACGGCGCGGCCGTCCTCGATGACGATGCGGTCGACCTGCACTTTGCTGCGCAGCTCGACGCCGCTCTTGTTGAGCTCCGACTTCATCTGCTTGATGAGCTGATCGGTGCCGCCGCCGAAGGTGAAGACTCCCTTGCTCATGAAGTTCGAGAAGACGATTCCGTAGCTGATCGCGGGGTCGTCGAGCGACGAGCCATTCGCGTAGCTGATCGGCTCCATCAGGAGGCGATGCACGTCGTTCCGGCCGGGGAAGTGGTGCTCGAGCAGCTCGCGCGTCGTCTCGCCGGAGTCGTCGTAGTAGTTCATCCCGCGCACGTGCGCGAAGAACGCCGCGATGCGCTCCTTCTCCAGGCCGAAGCTCTCGATGAGGTGGCGCGTGAAGTCCTCCTCGGTGAAGGTCGTCTCGATGTCGAACTGCGGGTTCTTGAACTTGATGCTCTCGAGCTGGACGATCCGATCGGCGATCTCCTGAGACCAGTACTTGCGGCAGGTCTTCTTCATCCCGATCGGGAAGCCGTGCAGCGACACGTCGAAGATGTGGCCGCCGCCGCGCTTGAACCAGGTTGCCATGCCCCCGAAGTTGTAGTGCTGCTCGACGAGGAGCACGGAGAAGCCCTGGCGCGCGAGGACGTTCGCCGCGGTCATGCCCGCGAGCCCGCTGCCGACGACGATCAGGTCGTAGCGCTCCTTCGCGCCCTCGAGCGGGTTCTTCTGCGTCGGCGCCTTGCCGTCGCGGCTGCCGCGGTAGTACTTCTTGCGTTCGGTCATGTCGTTCAGCTGGGGACGAGCGCGTAGCGGTTGGCGATGGAGATGCCGGAGAGCATCGATCCGGTGACGCCGAGCAGGCCCTGGTCGGTCCCGATCAGGTGGAGGTTCTCGAGGGGCGTGACGCCGTCGAGGCGCTTCTTGTTCGCGCCGTAGACCGCGCCGCCGCGCTTGCCGGTGAAGCGCTCGATGGTCAGCGGCGTGAAGCCGTCGCGGTAGACCTCGTGGGGGCGCGGGTCGAGGCCGTAGCGCGTCGCGACGGCCAGCGCCTCCTCGACGCAGCGCGGCTTGGCGGCGGCGTAGGCCTTCTCTTCGAGCGCCTTCCACGCCGCGTGGCTGGCCATCGTCGTCAGGCGGTAGAGCCCCTCGGGCAGCGGCTCCTCGCTCTGGTAGTTGTTCGGACAGCAGATCACGCCGCTGCGCGGATCGATCAGCCCCTCGGGCGCGCGGTAGTCGAAGGTCTCGGCGTCGTTGAAGAACACGATCGTCGCGTCGAAGCCGAGCTCCTTCGGCTCCTGGTCGAGCACGAACATCGTCTCGGTGAACGAGAGCCGGCCGAGCTCGGCCTTGTCCACGTGCTGCTCGTGCACCCCTTCTCCAGCGAGACGCATCGTCTCCGACCACCCGGCCGAGGAGAGGACGCGCGTCGCCGTGAGCTGGGTCCCGTCGTCGAGCTCGACGCCCTGGCAGCGCCCGTCCTCGTGCAAGAGCCGCTTGACGCCGGTGCGCATCCGCAGCTCCCCTCCGAGCGACTTGTAGCGCTTCACCAGCAGATCGAGCAGCGGCTTGATGCCGCCCTCCGGCCGCGCGAAGCCCTCCTGGTACAGGCTGCGGAACAGGATGACGAACTGGTACCAGTCGATGTCGCCCTCACGCGCGCTGCCGTAGAAGCAGGCGGGGCACATCAGCATCTCGATCAGCAGTGGATCATCGAAGACGCCCTCGAGCACCGCGCGGGCTCCGAGCGACGTGTCCGGCGGGTTGAATGCGTCGTAGTCATCGACCATGCGGATCAGCCGCTCGAAGGCGTCGACCTGCTGGGGAAAGCGCGCCGCGACGTCCTCGCGCAACAGCCCGAAGTCGTTCGCGAAGCGCAGCTCGGCGCCCGGGAAACGAATCGCCGAGTAGCTCTGGGGCGCAAGACGCAGCTCGTCGTGCTTGATGCGCAGCTGCCGCAGGAGCTTGGTCAGCGGCCGCCCACGCGTTCCCTTCGGCACATAGTTCGTCAGCGCATGCAGACCGACGTCGAAGCGCCGCCCTGCCTGCTTGTAGAACGAGTTGAGCCCGCCCCAGAGGTAGTGTCGCTCAAGCACGAGGACCCGCTGGTCGAACTGAGCCAGGCGGATCCCCGCGGCGAGCCCGCTCATGCCGGCGCCAATCAGGATCGTGTCGTAGGGCGCGGACATAGGCGGGGCGCGGCGGGGGAGCGGGGCGTCACCCCGCGGACCCTAGCAGTCCGCGGTGGAACTGCTTTCGTTCGAGAGCGGTGACTCGCTTCCCGTGGTGGGCCGCGAGAACGCAGTCGAATCGGTGGATTCGGCGAGGCTCTCGCGGACCGGCATGGGTCGCGAGGCGCTGCTTTCGGACGGAATGAGCTTCACCACGGGCTGCTAGGCGTTGACGAGCTTGAGCTCCTTGTCCTCCATGCGCGGGCCGAGGTACTCGGCGCAGCCGTCGAGCGAGTTCAAATGCGGGTAGTCCTCTTCGGGGACCTGCACGCTGTAACGCTTGCGCAGCTCCATGACGATGTCCAGGAAGTCCATCGAGTCCAGCTCGATCTGGTCGCGGAGCGGGTCGGTCTCGTTCAGACCGTCCAGCTCCTCGTCCGGAGCGATGGTGGCGATGATGTCCTTGACGGCGAGGATGACTTCGTCTCGAGTCATGTTTGGGGGTCCTTGTCGGTGAGTCGGTCTAGAAACGGCGCAGGATGACGGCGGAGTTGATGCCGAGCATTCCGAACGAGAGGTTGAGGATGCTGTCCACGGTCCCGACGTCCTCTGGCGTGTTCATCACGAGCCCGCGCATTTCGCATTCGGGGTCGAGGGTGTCCACGTTGATCGTCGGGTGGATGACTCCGTCGGTGAACGACGGGAGGTTGCCGGCCAGCTCGAGGGCGCCCGCGGCGCCCATGGTGTGGCCGATGTAGCTCTTGGTGTTGTTGACGCGCGTGCGCGCGGAGTCGCCGAAGACCTCGCGGACCGCTGCGCACTCCTGGATGTCGCCCTGGCTGGTCGACGTCGCGTGGGTGCTGACGATGTCGATGTCGCCGGGCTGCATACCCGCCTTCTTGAGCGCGAGGCGCATGCACTGGTTCTGGCGCTCGGAGAGCGGCAGGACGAAGTCGGCCGCGTCCGAGTTGACCGCGTGCCCGACGACCTCGGCGTAGATCTTGGCGCCGCGCTTCTCGGCGTCCTCGAGCCGCTCGAGCACGTAGAGGCAGCCGCCCTCGCTGACCACGATGCCGTTGCGATCCTTGTCGAACGGACGCGAGGCCTTCGTGGCGTCCGCGTGGGTCGCGAGCGCGCCCTGGGACATGAAGCTCGCGAAGATGCCGAAGGTGTGGATGCTCTCCGAGACGCCGCCACCGAAGGCCACGTCGACCTCGCCGAGCTGCAGCATCTGCACCGCTTGGATCAGGCCGAGGTTCCCGGCGGCGCAGGCGCCGCCGAGGCAGTAGGCGGGGCCATGCAGGCCGAGGTTGAGCGTGATCTCACCCGCGGCGTTGTTCGCGACCGTGCGGGGGTTGTGATGGTGCGACCAGAAGGACAGGTCGAAGTCGTACTGCGAGACCGCGTGGACCTCGTTCTCCGTCTCGACGTTGCCGTGCTCGGTGATCCCGACGTAGATGCCGGTCCGATCGCGGCCGTAGTGCTCGACCTCGAGCCCCGCGTCGGCGAGGGCTTCGTTCGCGCAGTAGATCGCGATCGATCCGGCGCGCGTGCCGCGGCGCAGCTCCTTGCGCTTCTGGTACTTCTTCTCGTCGAAGTGGCAGATGCCGGCGTGCGTCGGGCCGACGTGCCGGATCTCGTAGGGCTCGACGCCGGAGACGCCTGCGAGCAGGTTCTTGCGGTAGGTGGCGAGGTCGTCGCCGTTGGGGCTGGTCAGGCCGACGCCCGTGATCACGACGCGGGACAGCTCAGGCATCCTTGGCCTCCTTCTCGATGCGCGCGCCCAGGGGCGCTTCGCCGCGGTGCTCCATCGTCTCCTCGCCGCGAGCTTCCATGATCAGGTCGTCGGCGACGGCCTCGCTGTCGGCTTCGTCCGCCGCGCGCTCGAGCAGCTCCTCGATCGCGGGTGTGACCGCCAGGGTGTCGGCGCCCTGCTGGGCGCCGCCGCCGAAGGAGAGCACGCGCGCCGGGACGCCGATGCCGACTTTGAACGCAGCGGTGAGCGCCTTCGAGAGCAGGCTCTGGCTGTCGCCGAGCGCGCGCTCGACCGACGTGAAGACGAGCTGCATGACGGCTTCGGCGATGTCGCAGGACGAGAGGATCGAGCGCAGCGTGAGGACCCGGGGATCCTTGTCGCCGTAACGCTCGACGACGTAGTCGAGGGTGCCCTTGACGCTCGTGCGCAGCTTGCCGAGCACGACCTGCTCGCGCCGGCGGAACACGGTCGCGACGATCGAGAGCGTGTTGCCGATGGGCGAGTGCACGTGGCAGCGCCGGGACGAGTCGAAGCTCGAGCGGATCGCGCCCCACTCCGCCAACTCGTTCAGGCTGGTTGACGTCGCCCCCTGCGACATCTCCAGCGTGCTTGAGATCTCCTTGCTCGACAGCGGCTCCCCGGCGAGCACGAGCAGGCCCCACACGCGTCCGTGGATGCGCTTGAAGCCGAACGTCTTGAAGAACAGCTCGAAGGTCGGGAGCTGTTCCTGCAGGCGTTCGTCGATGCCCTCGAAGGCGGAGTCTCGAGTCGCGGGGCTGGAGCTGGCCATGCGCGGTGGGGAGGGGACGGACCCCTTGCGGTGGGATCTGACGGGGCTCAGGGATATCAGGAAAACCTGATATC